>JAFAWJ010000794.1 GCA_019242065.1 Chloroflexota bacterium | reverse complement strand
CGAACGCTTCGTCAGGTCCCTCGTGCGTACCCTGATCGAAGGCCTGGCCATCCCCTCGCCCGACTGATCGCCACCCAAGCGTCGGACAGGCGAGAGATGTGCGAGCGTGGTGAAGCCATGCACAGCCTGCCAGCCGACACGTTTTCTGGAACCCAGCTGGAGCTCAACTGGCAACAGTTGATCCACGACGTATACTACGCGCTCCGCGGCGGCTGCTTCGATCATGTCGCGCGGCCAACTGGCGCGGTTGCGCCGGATGCAACGGGGGGTGAATTTGGCTTCGACTTCACACGCTTGGGCGTGCGGGTGCCGACGGTGCTGGTTTCGCATCTGGCCGTCGCACTTGCAGCAAGTCCACGCCGAGCTGGTGTCGCTGCAAACCATCGCCGACTACGCCACGTACATCAACACCCGGACCGCAGCCTGGGAAGCCACGCGCGCCTAGCTGCGCGCGGCGGCGATCGCTTGCTCGAACTCGGTACGCATCTGATCACCACCTTGTGACTTCCACTGACTGACCACGTCGTCGACCGCGCTCATCGGCTGCCGGCCGAGCACCACGTCGCCGATACCGTCGTACACCAGCTGCTGCAGCTGCGTCCCTTTGGTAGCAAACGTCTGCGAATACAACGTAGAGGTCGGATCGATCTGCGCATAGGGGAACATGGCCTTTTCCCCGTCCTGCATCACCTGGGCATACTCCGAACGGCGCCGCGATCCAGTTCAGAATGCGCAGGAGCTCTTTGATTCGGTCGGGACTGGCTTGCTTGAGCACGCTGAAGCCGAAAATGCCTTGCTGGGCCCAGAACGTCGGTTTGGTGTTGGCCGCGGCGGCGAAGGGTGGCACGAAGCGGAACTTGCCCGGCGGACTGAGATTCGGCGCATTGCTGAAGAACGTGCGCGATGCGCCGATGAAGCCGTCGAAATCGAACGCAAACTTGTTGCCAGCGAAGTCGTTGCGCGCCTGGCCGATGTTGTATTGCGGTGAATTGGGTGAATACACGCCCGCCGCCCACTGCCCGCGCGCGGTATTGACCACGTCCTTGAATCCGTCCAGTTCGATGAGATAGGTCAGCTTGCCACTGGAGTCCAGCTGCCAGTTGTTGGGCATGCCGAACATCGCCGGCCAGAAGCCGTTGGTCACGCCGTAGGCGACGTTGCTCTCCACTGCCAACCCGTACCGATCCTGCTGCGGATTGGTGAAGTGCTTCAACAACGTCGTGTAGTCGTCAAGATTCTTCGGCAGCTGCAGGTTGTCCTGGTCGAGCCATTCCTGGTGGACCCAGTGGACCCACAGATACAGTGGATATGGCGCCGGCACACCGTAGATGGCCTTGTTGAAGATCACGCCGCCTTCCCAGGCAAGCGTCGGGAAGTTCGCCAGGTTCGGATAGTCTTTGACGGCGTCGCCGCCTAGATACGGAGTCAGGTCGGCGCACTTGGCTTTGAGAAAGTCCGGAAGTCCGGCCACGACCGCGCCTGGCGCAATGAACAGGATGTCCGGCAGGTCGTCGCTGGCGATGATGGTGGCCAGCTTGGTGGTCTGGTAGTCGGCCAGCGGGGTGATGTTGATGCGCAGCGTGGCGCCGAGTTGCTGGTTGACCGCCTGCCACAAGGCGTTGGACTCCATGGCCGTGGGCGGCGGCAAGAGCGTCCAGGTGGCGACGGTCACGTCTCCCCCAGAGCCTGGCGTGTCCTGGACGGATTTGAACGGACTGGTCGGATAGTTCACGTAACCGGGATCGATCAGACCATCCGCGGAGCCGGGCAGGTCGGGGGCGGGACCACTGATCGGCGTGCGAGTGGGCAGCTGCAGGTCTTTGGGCGTCCCCACCAGGCCCGGGACCGATACGCTGGCCTGCCCGGCCGCCGCGGGCGGCTGGGTGGCAGCGCTGGCTGCCTGCGTGGCTGCGCTCGGCGGCTGCGTGGCGGCAGCGGCCGCACTGGCGGCTGTGGCGGTCGGCGGCGCGGTGGCGGCGGCACTGGCGACTGTTGGCTGGGACGCCCCGGTCGCGGCCGCGGTGGGACTCGCGGTCTGGGGTGAGGTACACGCCTCCACCAGCGCCGCCGCTCCAAAGACCAGGGTCCCCCCAAGCAGGCGCACGAATGTCCGCCGATCGAGTATCGACTGCATCGCCTCTCCTCCACTCCCTACCTGTACATAGTCTACGCGTCGACCATGCTTGACAACCCGACTGCCGTGGCGTACTACGTCCGCGCCGCGTTCGTCCGCGAACGGGCTCCTCTCCAGCGTTTATAGAGCAACCAATCTGTAATGGGGGAATGATGCGTCGCCTGCTCTGGTGGCTGGTACCGACGACGATCGCGGTGTGGATCTCCCTGGTGCCCGCCTCGGGCGGCGCGCAGGCGCTCGATCCGCTCACCATTCGCTTCCTGGATGTCGGCCGCGGCGACGCAACCTGGATGACCACCCCCGACAATCGCACCATCCTCGTCGACTGTGGCGGAGCGCAATTCGGACCGCGTCTCGTCGTCCAGTTGCAAACCTGGGGCGCGGGGCGTGTCTCGCAACTGGCGATCACCCAGCCAGGTCCCGATGTGGTCAGCGGCTGCGTCGACGTCCTCAACGCGCTGCCTGTCGACCAGGTGTTGTGGACCGGGCATCAGGACACCTCGACCGCCTGGCAGGCCTTCTGGTCGCTGCTGCCTTCGCCCGTCACTCCGGTCAAGTCGACCGACGTGTACGCCTGGGGCGGCAGTCCGACGTCCGGGCCGGCCACCGCCACTGTGTACAACCCGGTGGACGCCAGCTCTCCGAGCAACGATCCAACCGACGATGGGCTGGTCATCCTGGTCCAGTACGCCGGCCACCGCGTGCTGCTGGTCGGACAGATCAGTCAGGCCGCCGCCGCGCAGGTTGCCGGTAATCTGCCCGGTACGGTCGACGTGCTGGAAGTCGACAATGGCGGCATTGGCGGCGGCTCGTCGGCGACCTTGTTGGCGGCGGCGCATCCGGATTACGTCGTACTGAGCTATGCCGCGCAAAGCCCACCAGACAAGGACACCCTCGGTCGCCTGACAAGCACCGGAGCCCAGCTGCTGACCACCGCCGACCACGGCACCATTACCTTTGCCATGACTGACAGCATGGCGCCCCCATCCGTCGAGAGGTGAGCTGAGCAAATGGCGAACACTGAATCTGGCGACGGCACCTCTGGAACCGGCTCGCCGTTCGGACCGGTGATCGCCGCATTCAAAGAGGCCGGCGGGATCGTGGCCGCCGTGGCCGCCCTGATTTCGGGGATCGCGGCGCTGATGACGCTGGTGCAAAGCCAGCCACTGGCGGCGACGATCGCGGCCGCCCTCACCGCATTTTTCGCCGCCTGCTGGTGGGTCATCAGACGCCGGACGGCCCGCCCCCCATCCGACCCCGGCGGCACCGACAGCGCGGCGATCCGACGCCTGCAACCGTTCGAAGACGGCGAGGCCCATCTCCTGTCCTCGCGCGACGAAGAGGTAGCCGCGCTGCGGACTATGGTGCTTGCGCGCGATTTCCAGTTTGGCACGCTCTACGGCGACGCCAACTGCGGCAAGACGTCACTGGTGCGCGCCCGTTTGCTCGACGAGGTCGCCCCCCGCAAACTGGCCGAATCCATCGACGACGACTTCGGCACGGGTGCCACGGTCCTCGAGCGCCCGCTGGCGGTGGGCTTGCGGCGTGCGCTCAAAGTGGACGATGCGCAAGCTGACCTCTCGACGTTGCTGAATCGACTTTCAGCTCAACCGGAACAACGCGTACTGATCGTGTGGGACAATTTCGATACCTTTTATTCCGAGGTACCGGATCCGGCGGACCGCGCGCACGTCCTCACCGCATTGCGCACCAGCCTCGAGGCCGTCGACGGCCAGCTCGGGATCCTGTTCGTGGTGTCGACGGATTTTCGACAGTGCGTCGCCGACGACTACGCACGCGTCTTCGATCGGAATCTCTCCGCGGAATACGAGCTGACGCGTTTGTCAACCGTGGTCGCCGCCAGAACGCTGAAGGACTTTGTCGAGCACGACGCCAGATTGGGTTTTCCGCGTCTGTCCAGAGGCGTGTGCGACCGCATTGCACGCGGTCTCGAACACAACGGCAGCGTCTGCCCGGCCGAGCTCCAGATTGTCGCGGAGCGGCTCCGAGCGCAGCATCGCTACTCCGAAGACGGCCTTGATGCCGCGGGTGGCATCGGTGGCGTGCTCATCGGGTTCGTCGAGGAGCAGCTGGCGGCCACGAACGACAGCGGCGGCATCACCGGGCGCATCCTGGACCTGCTGTCACCGGCTGCGCAACCTTCGATCCGTCTCGCACCCGAGGCGATGTGTGCCCAGATCAGCGCCACTCCCGATGATCAGTTGCGCAAGCGCGTCACGCTGGCGCTCGAGGGTCTGGTCGAAAACGATCTCGTCATTCGACTGCACACGAATGAATACAGCCTGGTGCATCCGTACATGGCCGACTTCGTGCGTGAGGCGGTCCGAGGCTGGTCTCCGCCTCGACCACCACTCTGGACCTGGGTGCGCGGCGTGGCGCCCAGAGCAGCGGCCGTCGCCGGGCTGGGCCTCGCCGGCCTGGGGACAGTCCTGGTGCTGACGTCCTGGCTGCTCTGGGGACCTCAGCCCACCGGCTACCTCCAGGCGCCTGGCAGTCCCTTGCTGTGGCAGAACCTGGTCGCGGTGGATCCGACTGACAGGTTCGTGCTGGCCGCCGCCGCGGGCAACCAGCTGGCACTCTGGGATCGCAACGCGTCGACGCCAGCGGATAGTGGCGGACAGGCTTGTGGTGGTAATCCCATCGTCCTCAGCGTCAAGCCGCCGGCGTCGGACACGGGCGCACCTCCGCCAGTTGGATTGCAAATGTTCTCGGCCGGCTTCAATAGCAGCGGCACACAGTTCCGCGCGGTTGGCACCAGCGTCAGCAGCAGCCAGGTCTGGGTCGCGACCTGGCAGACGGGTGATCCCTGCGCCCAGCCGGTGTGGTCCTGGGGCGATTACGCCAGTCACCCGGACGACCAGACCGTGTGCACAGCGGTGGACGCCGCCTACAGCGACAGCTTGCAGTCCGTTGCCGTGGCCTACGGTCCACTGCCGGGTGCCGGGGACACGGGCGCGTGCAATCGCGTCGCCGACTATCCGGTGCGGGCGACCGCGGGGCCGCGAGCGCCAGCCATTGGGCCAGCGGCGGCTGGTCAGGCGGATGCGCTCAGCACCATCGGCCACCAGACCGATCATCCGCCAGTCAAGGTTATCTTCGATCCGTCCCTGGCTCGCCTGCTGGTGCTGACCAGGGGCGATACGCAGCAATTCATTGAAGCGCTGGACGCGGCCGACAACAACCTGCTGTCGCGCGCGAGTCCCCAACCGGTGCGGTACGGGACTCCGTATGACGTGGTTGTCAACGAGGGGCACACCGACATCGTGCTCCAGGATGATCCCGGTCCGTTCTGGACGCGGCCGATGTCGACGTGGCTGTCGGTCAGTCAGGATGCGTACTGGGTCGCGAACTGGGACTCCGACATGAATCAGCTGAAGTCCTGGATTGGCGGGGTCTCGAAGACGACGCCGCCGGCGGTGGGCATCAGTCCGGACGGCGGTCTGATTATCGAGATTGGCGACGCGCAGCGCTATCCGGTGTACGAGATGTACACGCGGGTCGGCCCATTCAGATTCCAGCCCGTCCACTGGCCGTGACAAGACGCTGACAGCAGAAGCGGATACCCTGAGACTACGTCTTCGCGTCTGCTAGCCGCGGCTGGAATCTTCCAGTTCGTCACGTACGTTTGCTACTTCAACCTGACCCCGCTGTACCCGGAGGTTGGCGGGGACCTTGGACTCAACGCCGGACAGCTTGGCACGCTGATCGGCATCGGCGGCATTGTCTCCGTGCTGGTGCAGGTGCCGGCCGGCAGCGGCGGCGACCGCTGGGGTCGTCGGCCCTTCTTCGCCCTCGCGATGCTGATGCTGGCGCTGTCGCAACTGACGCGCTGGCAGTCGACCACCCCGTCGATGCTGCTGCTGGCCCAGGTCCTGGGTGGCGGCGCGCAGGGCATTGCGACAGTCAACGCGTGGGCCGCGGTGGCCGACGTCACCGAGGCGGCGCCGCGCTCGCGCGGCCAGGCGTTCGGCATTCTCAACGCCAACCTGGCGGTTGGTCTGGTGGTCGGCTATCTCATCGCCGGCGGGCTGGGCAGCCTCGTCGGTTGGCGCACAATGTCGCTGACGCTGGTGCTCGCGCCGCTCGCCGCGTTGCCGGCTCTGAAATGGGTGGATCGCCGCGTGCGCCCGGCCAGCGAGCGGCCCGGTCTTGGCCCCATCCTGCGATCGGTCATCCAGCGCCAGCGGCTGGCCCTGACGATCATGGCCGGGCTGACGCTGGCCGCCGGCCAGGGCGCACTCTACCTGCTGCCGTTCGCCGTGCAGCAGCGTGACCTGGGTCCGTTCGCGGCGGCGCTGCTGCTGGTGCCCTACGTCGTCGGCTCGGTGATCGCCGGGCCGCTCGGCGGCCGCGTGGCCGATCGCTTCGGCACCCGTCCGGTGATCGTGGTGACGCTGCTGGTGGGCGCCTGCGCGATGGTCACGCTGGTCTGGGGCGCGACGGCGCCGGTGCTGTTTGTAATCGCCTTTACGCTGATCGGCGCCTCGGTGAACGGCGCGCTGCCGCTACTGGCCGTGCGCGTGGTAGCCGTCGGCGGCTCGGCAGCCGTTGGGGTCGGCAGCATCCTGGCCGGCCTGCGCATGGGCCAGTCCAGTGGCACGTTTCTGGGACCGGCCCTGGCTGGCGTGGTGCTGGCCCGTCAGGGCCTCAACGCCGGCTGGCTGGCGATGGCCGCCTGCCTGGTGGGGAGCCTGGTCTTGCACGAGCTGGGAACACGCGAGCCGAAGGTCGTTCCCCCCGCCGCTCAGGTCACTGTCTACAGGTCGTAGCCAACCATGTCGACGTGCCACCGCCGCTCAGGTCACTGCCTACAGTGGTAGCCAACCCATGTCGACGTGCACCGCCGCGAGGTCGTCATCGCAGCTGCCTATGCCACCTGCAGGACAACCTTGCCAATCGCCTGGCGGCCGTCAATCGCTCTGAGCGCCTCCGCGCCGTCGTCCAGCGCGTAGTGCGCGCCAACCAGCGGATGGATGTGCCCGCCGGCGAGCAGCTCGGCAAGCCGCGAGTTCAGCCGCTGCCGCCCGTCGCGTTCCTGCGCCAGGTACCCGCCAATATACGAGCCGACGACGTCGATATTCCGCAGCAACACCCGGTTGAGTGCCACGCTCGGCACCGGCCCACCCGTGAAGCCGACCACCACCCAACGGCCTCCGGGCGCCAGCGCACGCATGGTATCCAGCACGCGGTCGCCGCCGACCGGATCCCAGACCAGGTCCACGCCCTGGCCAGCAGTCAGCTCCAGCGCCGCGTCCTTCCACGCCGCGTCTGAGCGCAGCGCCACCTCCGCGCCCGCCTCCAGCGCCGCCCGCTCTTTTGCTTCCGACGACACGACGCCGAACACGCGGCACCCGGCGGCTCTGGCAACCTGGATGGCGGCTGTCCCGGTACCGCCCGCGGCGCCGTGGACCAGGAGCGTTTCGCCCGCGCGCATGCGCCCGCGCAGCTCCAGGCCGAGGATGGCTGTCGGGTAGTTCAACGGCAATGCCGCGCCGGCCGCGAATGACATGGACGTGGGCAGACGGATCGCGTCCCTGGGCTCGACGACGGCGTACTCGGCGGCGCCGGCTGCGCATGTCGCCGCCAGGCGGTCGCCTGGCCGAAATCCAGTACCTGCCGGCGCACTGACGACGAGCCCCGCCACTTCGCCGCCGAGCGTGTAGGGCGGTTCAGCGCGCTGCTGGTACAGACCCTTGCTGCGTAGCACGTCGGGAAAGCTGAGGCCTACCGCGTGCACGCGCAGCAGGATGCGCTCGTCGTCTGCCGGCTCGGGCACGTCGACCACCCGGACCGCATCCGGCCCGCTGAGCTCGGTGACCTGGAGCGCCCGCATTCAGGCCCGACCTCGGCACGCCCGCGCGTTACTCCCCGGATGTCGAGTGCACGTTTCCACACCGTGATGCTACTGGCATCGGCCCCGCGGCGAGCGACGCTGCTGCGCCCAGGTGGAGTACAACCGGGGTTGCGGACGTACAGGGGCAGTGATGCCGACTCCGACTCGACATGGACGTGGAGGGAGCGACAGGCGATGGTCAGCGGACTGGTCGAAGGCCGCGCGTCGCTGATCAGCGGCGCGGGCAGCGGCATCGGTCGCGCGACGGCGCGGCTACTGGCCGAGCATGGCGCGCGCGTCGTGCTCATGGACCTCAACGCCGCCGCCGCCGAAGACGCCGCGGCGCAGATCCGCCACGCCGGCGCCGACGCAACTGCGATCCCGGGCGATGCCGCCGACGAGGCGGACGTGGCGCGTGTCGTACGCGCCGCGGTCGACGCCCTGGGCGGCCTGAGCCTGCTGATCAACAACGCCGGTATCGCGGGTGGCCCGCGGGCCACCAGCGACGAGCTCAGCCTCGAGCGCTGGGACGAGATGCTGCGCGTCAACTTCCGCGGCTACCTGCTCATGTCCCGCGCGGCCCTGCCGTGGCTGATCGAGGCGCGCGGCGCGGTGGTCAACACCGCCTCGTCCGTGGCGCTGTCGAGCGCGCCCGGCTCGGCGCATTACACGACGGCCAAAGCAGCCGTGGTCAGCCTGACGCGCCACATGGCGGCGGAGCTAGGCCCGCGCGGGGTGCGCGTCAACTCCGTCGCCCCCGGCATCATCAACACCGGTTTCGGCCGGCCCGCCGACCGGCGCGACGTCGTGGACCCGGTACTGCGCGCGCGCCACGAACGCTACATCCCTCTTGGCCGCGAAGGCACTGCCGAAGACGTGGCGAAAGTCATTCTCTTTCTGTGCTCGGACCTGGCAGGCTACGTCACCGGTCAGAACATTCTGATCGACGGCGGCCTGCTCGACATGGTCTACCCCATGGTCAACGATACCGCCGGCTGACGCCCAACTGCCTTACCGGTGGCGCAGGCGTGGGTCCATCCTGTCACGCAGCCAATCACCCAGATAATTCACCGACAGCACCAGCAAGCCAATCGCCAGACCCGGAAAGAACGAGATCCACCACGCCGTATCCACGTAGTTTCGACCGTCGGAGACCAGCGAGCCCCACGAGGGCGTCGGCGGCGGCACGCCAGCGCCCAGGAAGCCCAGCGCCGCTTCCGACAACACGATCAGACCGACCTGCAGGGTGATCATGACCACCCACACGTCGAGCAGGTTGGGAAACAGGTGCGTCGCCATGACCCGGACAGGCGAGCAGCCGATCACCCGCGCGCCCACGATGAACTCCGATTGCCGCAGGTGCAGGACTTCGCCCCGCACAATCCGCGAGTAGTTGGCCCAACTCAGCACCGACAGCGCCAGGATCACCGTCGTCACCCCAGGCCCGAGGCTGACCGCGAACAGCAGCGCGATGAGAATCGCCGGAAACGCGATGCTCCCGTCCGCCAGCCGCATCAGAAAGTCGTCAGTGCGGCCGCCCACGTACCCCGCCGCCAGGCCAATCAGCAATCCGACGATGCTCGAGAGCACCACCACGGCCGCCGTCACCCCCAGTGACACCCGCGCCCCCCAGATCACCCGGCTCAGCACATCCCGCCCCAGGTTGTCGGTTCCCAGCAGATGTGCGGCGCTGCCACCCGCGAACAACAGCGGCGGCTTGAGTTTCTGCGTCAACTGAATCTGCGTCGGATCGTACGGAGAAAGTAGCGGCGCCAGCACCGCAAAAATCACGAACAGGGCGATGATGGCCGTTGGCGCCAGCGGGACGTTCCGGAAGGTCGTCCAGGCTCGGCGCAGGCGAGAAGTGAGGCTGCGTTCGTCGGCGAAAGTGTGCCCCGTAAC
>JAFAWJ010000684.1 GCA_019242065.1 Chloroflexota bacterium | reverse complement strand
GAGTTCGAGCGCCCGCCAGGCATGAGCGAGGCACAGGCTTTCGACAACGCCTTCAACCTTGTCGAGGTCGCCGAGGCGGGCGGCCTCAACGCGGTCTGGCTTGCCGAGCTCCACTTCTCACCCAGGCGGTCCGTCCTCGCCTCGCCCATGCTGCTCGCCGGCGCCATCGGCGCGCGCACCAGCAACATCAAGATCGGCACCGCCGTCCAGGTCCTGCCGCTGTGCCACCCGCTGCAGGTCGCCGAGGAAGCCGCCACCGTCGACCATATCAGCCGTGGACGACTCATCTTCGGCGTCGGGCGCAGCGGCTTCGCCCGCACCTACGCGCACTATGGCGTGCCGTACGCGGAAAGTCGCGAGCGCTTCGCCGAGACACTTGAGATCGTCCAGCGCGCGTGGACCGAGGACACCTTCTCCTACGACGGCAAGTACTTCCAGTACCACGACGTGTGCGTCGTTCCCAAGCCCTACCAGCAGCCGCACCCGCCGATCCGCGTGGCGGCCACCAGTGTCGATACCTTTCCCGCCATCGGCGGCCAGGGCTTCGACCTCTTTGCTGCGGTGCGCACTGGCACCCTGTCGGAGCTGGCGCCGAATCTGGCTACGTATCGGGCGGCGTACGCGGCCTCAGGCAAGTCCGGCAAAGGCGGCGTGTTCTTACGCGTGCCGGTCTACGTGGCCGAGACCTTTGATCAGGCTGTCGAGGACTGCCGCGACAGCATCATGGAGTTCTACCGACAGCTGGGCGCCCAGCTCGAGGCCTCGGCGTCGCAGGCCGGCTCGCGGGCAATCGAGCAGCGCGACGTGCGCGGCCGTCGGCTGCAGGAAGCCACGTTTGAAGAAGTGCTGCGCGAAAAAGTCATCGTGGGCACGCCCGAGATGGTCGTCGACCGCCTGGGGTCCATCGCGTCCGAGTTAGAGCTCGACGGCATCCTGGCCGAGCTCAACTGCGGCGGCAACGTCCCCCGGTCGGGCGTCCTCAAATCGCTGAAGCTGCTGTGTTCTGAGGTGATGCCTGCGTTTCCTGATTAGGTGGGAAGCCGCGCATGCGCCGCGTACGTGCTGTCCGCGCCGCGTGGCTTGGACATGCCAGGACACAAGTTTTTGTCAAGACAACCGTCGGTCACAGTGTGACACCCCTCGACCGGACTTTCGGTCATCGCGTAACACGCCACGACCGAGGACTCGCGGATCTCCGCGGCGTTTAGTCAATGTGTGCGTAGGCGGGGACCGTCAGGAACTCGGTGAACTCTGTGCTCAGTGCAACTTGCTCGAACAGCCCGCGGGCTTCTTCCAGGCGATTGCCGGGTGCTGCTGGGATTTTGGCCAGCTCCTCGGGGATCAGGCTCAGCACCAGCTCGCGCGTCACGCGCTCACCTGAGCTCAGCGTGGCCCCGTGGTGGACCTGCTGCCACACCTGCGAGCGCGAGATCTCGGCCGTGGCGGCGTCTTCCATCAGGTTGAAGATCGCCGCCGCGCCTGTGCCGCGCAGCCAGGACTCGATGTACTGGATGCCAATCGAGATGTTGCTGCGCAACCCCGCCTCGGTCAGGTCGCCATCCGGCACCCGCAGATCGAGCAGCTGATGGCTCTCGACAGCCACCTCAGGCCGCTGCCGATCCAGCTGATTGGGCCGATCGCCCATGAACTCGGCAAAGATCTCGCGAGCGACCGGCACCAGGTCGGGATGCGCCACCCACGTACCATCGAAACCGTCGCGCGACTCGCGCAGCTTGTCGTCGCGCACCCTGGGTAGCGCAACCTCGTTGACCTTCGGATCGCGACGACTCGGAATGAACGCCGCCATGCCACCCATCGCGAAGGCGCCGCGCCGATGGCAGGTCTTGACCAGCAGCTCGGTATAGGCACGCATGAACGGGACGGTCATGGTCACCTGGGCGCGATCGGGCAGCAGGAAATCGGGGCGGCTGTTGAACTTCTTGATGATGCTGAAGATGTAGTCCCAGCGCCCCGCGTTGAGCCCGGCCGAGTGCTCGCGCAGCTCATACAGGATCTCGTCCATCTCGAAC
>JAFAWJ010000423.1 GCA_019242065.1 Chloroflexota bacterium | reverse complement strand
CTGCTGAGGACACCCGGCAGCAGCCGGATCACCGCGTCCAGCACGACCATGGCCGCCAGCTCACCGCCGGTCAGCACGAAATCGCCAATAGAGACCTCCTCGGCGTCGGACACCAGCCCGACCCGTTCGTCGATGCCCTCGTAGCGGCCGCACACCAGCACGAGATGCTGCGCAGCTGCCAGCTCGGTGGCCAGCCGTTGGGTCAAGCGCTGACCCGCCGGCGACATCAGCAGCACCCGTGACGACTCGCGGCGGACCGACTCGATCGCCGCGACGACCGGCTCAGGCCGCATGACCATGCCTGGCCCGCCACCATAGGGATAGTCGTCGGTCGAGCGGTGCCGATCGGTGGCAAAACCGCGAACATCGACGGCGTTGAGGTGCACCAGCCCCTCGGTCAGAGCGCGGCCCGTGATGCTGTCGCCCAGCGGGCCAGGGAACATATGCGGAAAGATCGTCAGGACGTCGGCGTCCAGGAGCGCGCTCATCCGCCCAGCCGCTCCAGCTCCGCGTCGTCGATGCCGAAGTGGTGGGCGATCTCGTGGATGATCGTCTTGCGCACTTCATGACGAATGGCCCGCGGGTCGGTCGTGCCGGCCTCGTCGACGATCGGTTTCCAGAACAGCGTGATCCGATCGGGCGTGGCCAGGTGGTAGCCGCTGGCGCGGTCCACGCGGTTCACGCCCTCGTACAGGCCCAGGAGCTCGGAATCGGCGCCCTCGTCGACGACCACCGCGACGTTCTCCAGGTGTTGCTGGACATAGTCAGGCAGGTCGTCGAGCGATTCGGCGACCAGACCTTCAAATGCCTTGAGTGAGCTCAGCGGCGCAACGCGCTGGCGCGCCAGCCGATAGCGAGCCAGACGCTCGCGGCGTGGGTTCAAGGGGACGGCGGCGGCCCACACACGGCCAGCAACATACTGAAGGCCACCAGCAGACCGATAATGATGTACACCCACTGCAGCTTGGTCATCGTTGTGCCGCCGCCGCCTCCGGAGGAAGTTTCATCACCCGGACCTTACGCACACGCCGACCGGTTGTCGTCAAAACCGTCACGCGCACGCCGTCCACGCGTACTTCGTCGCCCACGTTCGGCACTTTACCCAGCTCGTGGTACAGCAAGCCGCCGAGCGTGTCGAAATCGTCGTCGTCGATGTCAAGATCCAGCGTGTCGTTGACGTCGCGAATGCTGACGCGAGCATCGAACAGCGCTTCCTCGTCGCTCACTTCCTGAATCAGTTGCTCCTCGACGTCGTATTCGTCCTGGATCTCGCCCACGATCTCTTCGATCAGGTCTTCGATGGTGATCAGGCCGGCCGTGCCGCCGTATTCGTCGACCACGATCGCGAGGTGTACTCGCTGGCGCTGCATCTCGTGCAGCAGCTCGTCGACTTTCTTGGTCTCGGGTACGAACGACGCTTCGCGTGCCAGAGGTTTGAGTGCCGCAGTCTGGGCGCCGTCGCGCAGGAACTTCAACAGGTCCTTCGCGTAGACCACGCCGGTAATGTTGTCGATGGTCGCGTCGTACACCGGGATGCGCGAGTGGCCGCTATCGACGATGCGGTCCAGCGCCTCGCGCACGGTCGAGTCCTCGGTGGTCGCGACGATATCCATGCGCGGCACCATGATTTCGCGGACGGGCTGCTCGCCAAGCTCGATCACGCTGGCGATCATCTCGCGTTCGTCTTCTTCGAGGTCGGTGTTGCCTTCGACCAGGTGCCGCAGACGATCCTCGGCGTCCGCCGGCGTCAGGCCGCGCTGCACGCCCAGCAGTCTCCGCACCCAGCCGTCCAGCGCGTTCAGCGGGAGCAGCACGATGAAAAACACGCGCATGAGCAGCTCGACCGGGCGCACGAAGGTCAGCGCCACTTGCTCGGGTCGCGCCACGGCCACCACGCGGCCGACGAACTGCACCAGCAGGAGAACCAGCAGTTGGAGCAGGCCGGCGACAATGGCGACCCACGGCGCCGTCGAATGCCACAGGTCCAGGTCGAACCAGAATGCCGAGGCCGCCGCGGCGCACAGGGCCAGCGTGTAGACGACCAGCATGGTCGACAGCGTGCTGGGCGGCTCGTCGAGCAGACGGGTCAGTGCATGCGCGCGGGGCGTGCCTTCGTCGAGCATGTGGCGCAGACGGGCGCGATCGATGTACACCAGCGATGCCTGCGCGGTCGCGGCCAGAAACGTCACCACCGCGGCGACCACGAAAATGGGGACCCGCGGGTCGCTCATGGGTTGTCAGCGGGCGGGTAATTGCGTCGGCGGCGGCGCGGTCGCGCCGGAACCCCGACCCACACTTCGCCCGATGGGATGTCGCGCGTGACCACCGTTCCAGCGCCGGTCATCGCGCCGGCGCCCACATCCACGGGCGCGACAAGCATGGTGTCACTACTGATCGCCGCGTCGTCGCCCACCACGGTGCGGCTCTTTTCGCGCGTCTCGGCGTTGTAGTTCACGGTGATGGTCCCGGCCCCGATGTTGACCCGCGCGCCGATATCCGCGTCGCCGACGTAGCTGAAGTGGTGCATCTGGGTACCCGCGCCGACGCGGCTGGCCTTGACTTCGGCATAGTTGCCGAGCGTGACGTCGTCCTCGATGACCGCGCCTGGCCGCAAATGACTGAACGGGCCGATCTCCACCCGTTGGCCAACCCGTGCGCCCTCCAGCACCGAAAACCACACCCGCGACCCGGCGCCGAGCTCGGTGTCGACCAGGTAGCAATTGGGACCGACTTCACAGTCGCGCGCGATACGCGTGCGTCCGCGCAGATGACAGGCGGGCAGGATGGTCGTGTCGGCCTCGATTTCGACCTCTGGCTCGATGTACGTGGTCGCCGGATCGACGATAGTGACGCCGGACTGTTGCAGTTCGGCAATCTTGCGCTGCCGCAGGATCAGGTCGGCCTGGGCGAGCTGGGCGCGGTCGTTCACGCCGAGTACCTCCTCCTCATCTTCGGTGAGGACCGCGTGAATTGCCAGACCTTGCGCGCGGGCCAGATTGACGAGGTCGGGCAGGTAATACTCGCCTTTGGGTCGCAGCGGCAGGCGACCGAGGTTGGCCCACAGCCACGGCGCGTCCAGCAGGATCGTGCCGCTCCAGATCTCGTCGACGGACCGATCCTCTGGCGTGGCGTCCACTTCTTCGACCATCCGATCGACGCTGCCATCGGGCAGTCGAATGACGCGACCGTAGCCGTGGGGGTCGGCCACGCGCGCGTTGAGCAGCGCGATAGGCGACCGAGCGTCGATCGGGCAGTCGAGCAAGCGGCGCAAGCTGGCGGGCCGCACGAGGGCCTCGTCGCCGAAGTGCGCCAGCACGCGGGCGGCGCCGAGCTGCTGGAGGCGCGGGGCGGCAACCTGGACGGCGTGGCCGGTCCCCAATTGCGACTCCTGGACCACGACGTCGACCGAGGTCGGCAGCGCCCGACGAACCTCGTCGGCGCGGTGGCCGAGTACGACCACGATGTGCTGGGCGCCGGCGCCCTGGATGAGATCGAGCACCCGATCGATGAGCGGCCTGCCACCCACGGGATGCAGGACCTTGGGCAGTTGAGAACGCATGCGCGTCCCGAGTCCGGCGGCGAGCACCACGGCGACCAGCATGTCGCCTTCGCGTTCAGGGTGGTCTGGGATAGTCGTTCCTGGCCGGAGTCCGGGCTGCCCGGCGAGGACTCGAACCTCGATTGACGGATCCAAAGTCCGCTGTCCTACCGTTGGACGACCGGGCACCGCGCTCAGGTCCGCTTAAGGGTACTCGATGGGCGAGCGCCGCAGCGAAGCGCGCGCGTGTTTGACTGTCCTGACCGCGTACGTGCTGGCCGCGACCTGGCTGAGGCGGCCCACGGTCTGGCGCGCGTCGTCGCGACTGGCGGCCAGCGCGAACACGGCGGGTCCGGCGCCTGAGAGAAAAAAGCGCCTTTTCGCGAGGGCCTCGACCGAGCGCCACATCTGGTCGAGGCCGGGGAAGACGCGGCGGGCGGCGCGTTCGAAGCCGTTGACGAGCTCGTACTCGTCCAGGGGCTGGCCGGCCACGAGGCGTTCAGCGGCGCGTTCGGTCATCGCGCCCTCCGAGAAATCGCCAGATTCGAGCGCCGCGTATAGCTGGCGGGTTTTGTCGACGAGCGTGTGCGGCGGCACCAGCAATACGAGCCACTGGTCTGTGCGAGCGGGCAGAGGCGCAAGCTGGTCACCGCGTCCGCGCATCACGGCGGCGCCACCGCGGATGAAAAACGGCACGTCTGAGCCAAGCTCGGCGGCCAGCTCGCTCAACGTCTGCGTGCTGAGATGCGCCCTCCACAGTGCGTTCAGACCGACGAGCGTGGTGGCCGCGTC
>JAFAWJ010000346.1 GCA_019242065.1 Chloroflexota bacterium | reverse complement strand
GCGCATCATCAAAGAGGTCTCGGCTGGCGTGCGCCTCGAGCCCGGCGACGTGATCCTGACGGGGACGCCCAGCGGCGTGGGCTTCGCGCGCAAGCCGCCCCAGTTCCTGAAGGTCGGCGACGTGATGGAGGCCGAGATCGACAGGATCGGCGTGCTGCGTAACACCATCGCCCGGTTCGACGCGTCGGCGGCTGGCGCGGGTCCGGCGTTGTCGGGCGCGCGCGCCTGACGCGCAACGGGGGGTACGCCGTGATGCAGCTCACCAGCGCGAATTTCGAGGACGGCGACTTCCTGGCGATGGAGCACGTCCTCGCCGAGCGCTACGGGTTCGGATGCAGCGGCGGCAATCAGTCGCCGCAGCTCGCGTGGTCGGGAGCGCCGGACGGAACGAAGAGCTTCGCCCTGACCTGCTTCGACCCTGACGCGCCGACCGGCAGCGGTTTCTGGCACTGGGTCGTGGCCAATATTCCGGCGAATGTCAGCTCGCTGGAGCTGGACGCCGGCAATCCGGCGTCGGGCAAGCTGCCGTCAGGCGCGGTGACGGTCCGCAACGACGCGGGCACGCGCGAGTACGCCGGTCCCTGCCCACCCGCGGGCGACCACCCGCATCGCTACTTCTTCACGGTTTTCGCGGTCGGCGCCGAGCAGCTCGCCGTCAACGCCGACACGACGCCGGCGGTGGTCGGCTTCCAGTTGCACTTCAACACGCTGGCCAGAGCCGAGCTGGTGGGCCTCTTCAAGCACTGAACTGAACGGCTCGCCGGCTCAGCTGCCGTTCCCGGCGTTCACGTAGCCGTGGTTGCGCATGACGTAAAAGACGGGATAGCCGAACTTGTCGTTGAGCACGTAGGCCACTTCCAGGTTCGGTAGGCCGCGCAGGAGGTCGTATGTCTGGCGCCACTGGCGGGCGTTATCGCCGCCCGGGTCCAGCCAGTCGACGTTGAAGTCGACCACGTAGTCCACCCCGCGCGGGCCCACACGGTCCAGGATGTACTGTCGCTGCAGCTCGAGCGCGTGCTGCGGATTGCTCGACGGGTTGCGCTCGGGCTGCGAGCCCACGTCGATCAGGTTGTCCATGCCTTCGACGTCCAGGTCGGCATACCACGCCAGCTGTCGCGGAATGCCCAGCCCGGCCAGGATCACGTCGCTCGACCGCAGGTTGGCCTGCAGCCACGGCTGCGCGGCGACCAGGTCCTGGATGCGCAGGCCCTGCGGCGTGTCCGGGTCGGCGCCGCGGTCGGCCACGCGGCCCAGGAGCGGCTCGCTCGAAAACCGCTGCCGCAGGAGCGGCGACCAGAAGGTGACCAGGATCGCCACGGCCGCCACGGCGAACGCGGCTCGAGCCCAGCGGACGCGCGGCATCAGCAGCGCCATGGAGCCTGCCGCGGCCCAGACCCCACCGCCAGCCACGATCGCGAACAGCGGCACGATGGGCAGCAGGACACGGAACGTGAGTGCGGCGTTGCTGACCTGCGGCGTGACCGAGATGATCAACCGCTCGGACAACACCGCCAGCACCACCAGCCCGAGCATCGCCAGTCCCCAACCGGGTCGCCGCGAGTTGCGCAGATACAGCGCCACCGTGCCCACCACGACCAGCAGCGCGCCGGCGGCGACGACGATCCACGGCTCGGTTTGATGCAGTGAGGCGAGGTCACGCCAGGGGATCACCATCGACGGCAGCCAGACCAGCATGGCCGCCAGCCAGCCCAGCACCCAGCGACTGAGTCTGGGCCGTTGCGTCACCAGCGCCACCGCGCTCTGAGCGATCAACCACGTCAGACCCAGCAGGCACGCCCACAGAAAACCGATGCCCAGGTCCGTTGGCCCGATCAGCCCGACGAGATCCTGGGAATAGCCGGGTATCACCGGTATCGCGGCGCGCATGCTGCTCAAGATCAGCGGTCCGGCACCGAAGGTTTTCTGAAGCAGCGCGTTGTGGGCCAGGTCGCCGGGAGTGCGAGCGTGAGCGAGCAGCACGCCGAGCCCGACGAACGCCACGAGGATCAGGCCACCGGCGATGGCGGCATACTTGCGCCCGGAGCGAGTCAGGCGCCGACCGATGGGTATCGCGACGGCCAGCACGAGAAACGGCGTGAAGGTGACCGCCGCACTTTCCTTGGTCAACAGCAGCACGCCGAGGCAGACCACACTCAGCAGTCCGCTCAGCAGCGCGGGGCGTCGGATGAACGCCATCAGCGCCGTGAGATACACCAGGCACACGAACGTCGCCTGACTGTCGGTCCAGAAGCGCCAGGCCAGCTCCTGAAATTCAGGTACGGCCATCAGCAACATCGCGCCCACCAGCGCTGCCGAGCGGGTCAGCCCGACCTGCCGTCCCAGGACGAAGGTCATCGGCACACACAGCGCGTTGAACAGCGCCTGCAGCGTGCGACCGAGGGTGATCGGATCCCCCGGCAGCACCAATGACAGGGCGGCCGCTTCGACCACCACCGACCGACCCTCGACGCCCAGGTCCTCGAGCGAGGCGGCTTCACCCGCATTCCAACCTCGCGCCAGGTCGCGGGCGTGGACGCCGTACAGGAACTCGTCAGGGGTCGGCTCGCCGGCCAGGCTGTTGGTGGTGTACACGCGGCTGAGCAGCCCGACCAGCGTCAGCGCCAGGACGATCAGGACGTAGTTGCGACTGGGCGCGAAGCGACGTACGCGCGGTATTGCGCGCGCGGCGACCTCCGGTGCAGCCGCGACGCGGCGGCCCGCGACGACCGGTATCGCCATCAGGACGTCGGGGCGCCGCCCGGGTCGGCCAGTCCGAGAGGCTCGGCCGGCGCCCTCGGGAGCACCGGCACCCCCGCGAAGTGCATCTGCACAAATGTCGCCGCGGCCAGCGCCGGGACCCCGAGCGCCTGGCAGCGCTCGGTGAGATGCTCGGCCAACTCGGCGTATACCGGTGCGAGAGCCAGGACCACCAGGTCGATGTCGCGCTCGCCGACGATGCTCACCAGGTCGTCAGTGGTGCCCAGCACGCGCACGCTGTGGAGCGTGCGGTTGCGGGTGGCCGGGTCAGGGTCGAGAAAGCCGATGGCGTGGTACGCGGCGGGCCGGGCGCGCAGGACCGCGCGCAGCACGAGCTCACCCAGGTCGCCGGCACCCACGATCAGCAGACGTGGCTGCCAGCGGCTCTGAAGGCGGACGTTGACGTCGTTGAGGGCCGCGAACAGCACCCGCGAGCCCAGCAGCAAGAACGTGAACAGTAGGAAATCGATGACCAGCACTGAGCGCGGGATGATCACCCCGCGGACCACGATGGGCAGGCCGATGATCAAAATCGCACTCGCCAACAGCGTGACTTTGGCCAGCGTCACCAGGTCCGGCACGCCCAGATACCGCCACATGCCGCGGTAGGCCTGGAACACGAGCAGCGCGCTCATTTTGACCAGCAGCACCAGCGCGAGCGACGCCGAGAGCATGCCCGGGATTTCCTTGTAAGGATCCGGGCCAGGAAACGCAGGATTGGGGAACCCGTAGTGCAGGACGTAGGCGCCCAGATAGGCGACGCACACCAGCACCGCATCGAGCGCAGCTTCGCCAAGCTCGCGCTTGAACATGATCATGCCGTTGACGACGGGACGGTTGCTCAACCGCTCGGACTGCTCGGCGAACTGGACCGGGTTGTACAGGCGCACCTGGGCCAGGAAGGCCCCGAACAGGATCGCGATAACGAAGTACACGCCGGCGAGCACCAGGCTGAGCCACACCCCCATCGTGCGCGCCACCAGACCCAGGCTGCCGAAGCTGGCGGCCAGGACGTACAGCACCAGCACCGACTGCCGTTCCGACAGCCCCACGGCAACCAGCCGATGGCTCAGGTGATCGCGCCCACCCTGGGACAGCGGCCGGCCTTCGAGGGTGCGCATGATGGTCACCAGCGTGGTGTCCATGATCGGCAGGCCCAGCATGGCCACGGGTACCAGCAGGACGAAGAAGATGTCCGAGGCCATCTCGTGCGTCCCCATGAGCGTGATGCCGGCCAGGGTGAAGCCGAGGTACATGCTGCCCGAATCGCCCATGAAGATCCGGGCCGGGTTGAAGTTGTAGATCAGAAAGCCGAGCGCGGCGCCGCCGAGAGCCAGGCACGGTAGGGCGACTTCGAGGCCGCCGACCGAGATGCTGAAGGCGCACAGAAATGCCGCCGCGATGCACGCCGTGCCCGCCGACAGGCCGTCCATGTTGTCCAGCAGGTTGAAGGCGTTGGTTATGCCAACCACCCACAGGATCGTCAGCGGGATCGAGACGATCGCCAGCCAGGGGGATCCGACGGACACACCGCCGAAGACGAGAATGCAGGCCGCCGCGATCTGGGCGATGAGCTTGGTGTGCGGTCGCAGACGCCGAAAGTCGTCGATCAGGCCGGTGACGAACAGCAGCGCACCGCCACCCACCGGGGGGAGGAGGCGGGGGGGGGGGGGGGGGGGGGGGGGGACGACGGCCGTGCTCGCCGCGAAGAT
>JAFAWJ010000238.1 GCA_019242065.1 Chloroflexota bacterium | reverse complement strand
CGAGCCGCGCTATCCGCCACTCAAAGGCATCATGGCCGCCGGCCGGGCCCAGATTCCGCTCTGGACCGCCGCCGACCTGGGCCTCGGCGACGCATCGCCCAAGGTCCAGCTGCGACGACTGTACGTCGAGACCCGCGAGGCGAAGGTCGACCTGATCCAGGCCGACACCCTCGAGGACGCCGGCAAGCTGCTGGCGGACAAACTGCGCGAAGCGAGGTTGGTCTAACCATGCCAGGTGTCCTGCTGATCGCCGTCGCATCCGGCGAACAACTCTCGCCAACCACCGCCGAACTGGCCGGCGAGGCCGTGCGCCTGAGCGCCGACCTGGGCGGCCCTGTCACCGCGCTACTGGCCGGCAAGAATATTCAGGGCCTGGCGTCGGGACTGGGCGGGCTTGGCGTCGAGAAAGTCCTCCTCGCCGACAGTCAGGGTCCGACGCCGCCCTCGCCGGAATGGCTGCTGGGCGCAGCCGAAGCAGCCGCCCGGCAATCCAGCCCGGCCGCCATCCTGCTGGCGCACGGCGGCGGCGGGCGTGACCTCGGTCCGTCCCTCGCGTACCGCCTGGAGACCGGCATCGTGACCGACGCCACCGGGCTGCGCGTCGAGGGCGGGCAGTTGATCATCACCAAGCCCGTGTTCGGTGGCAGCGCCATCGCCGAGTTCAGCGTGAGCTCGACGCCCAGCGTGGTCACGCTGCGGCCGCGCGCCTTCGAAGCCCCAGCAACACCCACGCCCAAGGACGCCCAGGTCGAGGCCATCTCGCCGTCCAACGGCAGCGACGCCATCGAGGTCCTCGAAGAAATCCGCGAGCAGGCCAGCGAAGGGCCGAGCCTCAAGGACGCCAAGGTGATCATCTCCGGCGGCCGCGGGCTGGGCGGACCCGAGAACTGGCACTACATCGACGAGCTGGCCCAGGTCCTCGGCGCCGCCGTCGGCGCGACGCGCGCCGTGACCGACGCTGGCTGGGTGCCGCCTTCGCTACAGGTCGGTCTGACCGGCTCGACGGTCGCTCCGGACCTGTACATCACGGTGGGCATCAGCGGTGCCGTGCAGCACATCGCCGGCATCTCGGGCGCCCGCAACGTCGTGGCCATCAACCGCGACGGCGACGCCGACATCTTCAAATACGCTCGCTTCGGCGTCGTCGGCGACTGGAAACAGATCGTCCCGGCGTTTACCCAGCGCCTGAAGGAGCTGCGCAGCTAGAGAGTCTGGTCTGGGCGAATGTGGCGGACGGACTCCACCTGGCACCTCGCCATGTGGCTCCTGGCGTGTGGCGGGCTGGTGCTGGTGTGTGCCTGCACGAGCGCGGCACAGTCCGCTCCCGCCGCCCTGACCGCCCGCGGCGTGCTGCTGGACGTGGAGGCGCCCAGCATCCAGAAGGTCGACAGCTTCACGCTGCGCACCGACGACGGCCAGGAGCTGCATTTCGTCACCGCGCCGAACTTCAACGAGGGCATCAGCCATCTGATGACCCCCGGCCACATGCGCGAGCACATGGCCCTGGCGGACCCGGTCGAGGTGACCTACCGCGACGACAACGGCACGCTCGTCGCGCTGACCGCTATCGACGTCTCTCAGTAAGCCGCTAGCCGAGGACCGTCTTGAGCGAGGGCTCGAGCTCCTCGAACGGCGCAGCGCCCTCGAACCGATCGCGCACGATGCCGGTCTTGTCGACAATGAACGTCCACGGATCACTCGGCAAATGCCACTCGTCAACCGTCGGCGCCGTGTGCAGGCCGTCGAATGGGTACTGATAGATCTCGACGTGGATGAAGTTGGCCGCCTCGGCGTAGGTCGTGTGCAACTGCTGCACCGCCTGGAGCTCGGGGGCGCACGTCGCGCTGGTGCACAGCGCCGGCGTAGCAAACAACGCGACCAGCGGCTTGTCGGCCGGCTGCAGGGCGTCGGCAATGCTGGTCGTGTGCAGGTCGCAGGGTGGCGAATTGCTGCAGATGTGCGAGGTGTCGCCGCCGACGTCCTGGTCCGTCGGCGAGACCGAGCGAGGCGCCGGTTCGTCATAGCCAGGGGCACTGAACTTGTCGATGACGCTGAAGCTCATCCGCGCCACTTTCGGACTGCCATCGCCCGCATCCAGGCTGACCTGTGCGCCCCACGGACCGGTCTCGGGGAACGACGCGGGCGCGACCCACATGCCTTTGCTCGCACCGCCGACCGAGCGGAACACCGCCGGACTCTCCGACCGCTTTTCGGCCTGTCCGTTGCCTTGCAGCTTGAAGAACTCGACGTTGACGCCGCCGCTCGTCACGCCCTGATTGTGATCGTCGATCAACCCGATCGCGAAACGATTACGGCCCGCGGCCAACTCGGTACTGGCCTGAACGGCCGTGAGCGGCGCGCCGGACGAACGGGGTTGGACGAGCCCTCCGGCCGCGCTCGAGGTCGAGGCAGTGTTGGGTGCTTGGACCGTGGACCCCGACGGCTGACACGCCACCAGCAGTGTGGCCGCCGCACCGCCGAACACGATCTGCGTGAACTGGCGACGGCTCACCGACATGCCGGCGAGTATACGCCTCAGTTCAGCTGCAAACGCTGAAAGCCGGACCGCCCCGGACCAGGGTAGGTGCGAATGCGCTCTAGCCAGTCACGCTCCGAGCGGCACCGCCCGCAGCGAGCCAGATGGCGCCTGAGCTTGATGTCCTCATCCACCGAGACGCGTCGCTCGACCAGGCGCATCAAAACGTCGTACGGCAGATGGTTGGCCATCCTTCAGTCTCCTCGGGAAGTGCGGGGTTTTCTCGAATGCCACCAGAATAGAAGACGAATCTGTGCGGGAGCATCTGTAAAACTGCCCAGTTCTGGTACCGATCTGTGGCGCAATTGACATCGCCACGCTTGACCCTGAATTGCTGACTGAGTTACAACCGGAAGCGCCAGTTGGCTATGCAGGCGCGTTCGACAGGCGAACCCGAGTTGCTTCAGGCTCAGCGTCGCCGCCGCGAACAGCGCGAGGCCGATCGCGCCACGTCTACTCCGTCCCGACGCGTTCGTCGTCGTCGGCATTCTCCGTCGTGGCTGCAGCGGAATGCGTTGAGTGTGGCGGCAGCGTCGGTGTTGATTGCCTTTCTGGGCCTTGGCTTTGGTCTGCTGCAAATGCTCAACCATCCCGAAGGTTCAAGTCCGGCCGCGGCCTCACAGGCCGACGTGGCGACGCCGACCAGCAGCCCTCCGGTCCTCCAGGCTGCGGCCGTGGGCGCTGGCGTACCGGTCGTCGACAACCTGACCGGCAACGACCCGACCACCTCAGGACAGCGTGTGATTCACGCCACCTCCAAGGTCCTCGAAGCCAACTACACCGTGGCCAGCGGGGACACGCTGGTCAAGATTGCCACCAAGTTCAACACGAGCGTCGACCGCATTCAGGCGTTCAACAACCTGAGTGACCCGCGCTCGCTGCGCATCGGGACCAAGCTGATTATCCCGCCGCCCTTCTAGGCGGAGAAGAACGTTCTTGGGCAGATCTGGCGCACCATCGGCTCCGCCGCGCTCCCCGGCTCCCCAGCGGCAGCCAGCTGCGCATCGGCAGGCGGTGACCCGGCGCCCGGCGACGAGCCCGCCGCGATCCCGGTCACTCCGCGGCTGGCTCACGCTCCTGGTGGTCATCCTCGCCGCGATCGTCATCGGCGTGGGACCCGCACAACTCTCGGAGATCGCCTCGGGCGTGTTCTTCCGTCGCCCGGCCGTGGTCGATATTCCGCCGCCGCCGCCCAGCTATCCGGAGGTCGACCTGCAGTCGCGCCTCCAGCCCGTCGCCAGTAGCCTGTCGCGCGGCGAGCTGTCGATGGCCGCCATCGACCTACAAAGCGGCGCCACCGCCAGCGTGGACTCCGAGCACGTCTTCCCCGCGGCGAGCCTGTTCAAGCTGCCCATTCTCATGGCTGTGCTGGACCAGGAGGATTCGGGCGAGCTCGACCCCAACCGCATGCTCGAGATCGAGCCCGACGACTGGACTGACGGCAGTGGCGTCCTGCAAGCGCGCGTCGGCGACCGGCTGTCGGTGCACGATCTGACCCAGCTGATGATCCAGGACAGCGACAACATCGCGGCGCTGGTCCTGCTCGACGTGGTCGGCACTTCGGGCGCCAACGCCATTGCCGAACAACTCGGTATGCCGGCCACCCACGTCGTCGATCATCGCGCCGGCGAGGCGGGCGATCACACCACCTCGGCCGAGGACATGGCGCACCTGCTGTTCGAGCTGGCCACCGGCGAGGCGGTCAACCAGCAGGTATCAGAACAGGCGCTAAGCCTGCTCGAGGCCAAACAGAGCGTGAGCTGGCTGGGCGACGACCTACCATTCTGGGTCAAGGTCGCGCACAAGTGGGGCGACCTGCCAGGCGTGCGCCACGACGCGGGGGTCGTATTCACGCCGCGCGGCAATTTCGTGCTGGCGGTGCTGACGCAAGACGCCTCGCCCGACGAAGTCGCGGCGCTGATCGCGCGCGCCTCGAAGGTGACCTACGACTACCTCGGCGCCAGCCACTGAACGGACACCCTGGTTGCTCAGACCTTCTCCGCTGCCCGTCGCGGTCCTCGTAAGTCATCCTGGTAAATCTTCGTCGTAGGTTGTCGCAGGTCTCGGGCGTTGGATTCTCGTCATAGCTGTCAGGTCCGTCGTCGTGGAGCCATCGTCGAGGTCTTCGAGCGGCTCAACTCTCACGGACGCGAGCCACGTGGCGTTTCAGTGCGCCGGCCGCTCTGAATCGTCGTCGCCGCCCTGCGCCAGTCTCGCGTAGTCGATCCGGAGCAGCGCCAGGGCCTGCTGCAACCGCACCAGGTCGCGCTCGAGCGTCGCCGCACGCACCCGCTCGGCGCGCAGCTCGCCGTCGGCGCGCTCCAGTCGCCGGTCGGCTTCGGCCAGGCGATCCTGGAGGATGCGCTCGAGGCGTGCCTCGGCGTCGCGGTTCTGACGATCGCGGCGGTCCGTGTGCTCGGCGCGCCGGTCGCTGGTGCGGGCGGCGTAGTCGGCCAGGATGCGGGCGAGGGCAATGACGGTGGTCAGGACGGCGGTGATGACGGCGCCCCCGCCGAGGGACTGCCACAGGAAGTTCGGATCCATCAGCGTGTGTCTTCCGCGCGCTCACTATCCTTAGCGCTCAATATTCTAGCCTAGAACACCTGTGCTAAAGATAATAAGCGGCCTATGCTGCTCAGTGGTGTACAGTATCCTGAGCAAGGCCGGCATATTGCAGCCTGGCGGACCGCCTTTACTATGCAGCCCACCCGCACAGCACGACTGGCCGTTACCCCGCGCGCGGCGGCGGTTGCCAAGGACGACGCCATGGCCGCGGCCGACCAGCCGTCGCGTATGAGCTGGGCCGAAGACACCGCCACCGCGAGAAACACCCTGCCTTCTGCCGCAAGCAGCGCAGCCCTCGCCGACGAGTCGCCGGTCGGTGCCCAGGACGTGTCTGCCCAAACCGTCCCAGGACCAGACGCCGCTGCCCCGTCCGCCGCGGACGGCTACCCGCCCGAATCCGCCACACTTGGCCCCCACGCCCTCGGCCTGCGCATCGCCAGCCTGCGCCACGCCAACGGCTGGAGCCAGCGACGCTTGGCCGAAGCCGCCGGCGTCTCCCACGGCTACATCGCCCTGCTGGAACTGGGCCGCCTGCCCTCCCCCGGCAAGTTCCGCCTCGACGCCGTGGCGCGCGCGCTCAAACTTCGCACCTCCGACGCCCTGACCGCCCCTGTCATCGACGCCCAACCCGGCTCCAGCGCCGACGGCCCTTCGCCACCCTCAGTCCCCGCGGTACATAGGGAGCCAGCCATACCCACCCCCGGGGCAGGCCCCCAGCCAGCGCCCGGCTCCGTTGGGATCGGCATCGAACGTCCGTCGCGACTCGACAGCAACACCGAAGC
>JAFAWJ010000233.1 GCA_019242065.1 Chloroflexota bacterium | reverse complement strand
TCTGAGACTGGAATAGGGATGGGCCGATGCGCTATTGCAATGCACGCGCCAGCCTCGCTGCTCAGGTCATATCGTGTTGCGACATGTTTGCAGGAGGCGTGCCGCCTGGCAGATCGTCGACCACCTGGGCACGCGATCCGCGACACTTGGTTTGTTGCGCCGGCCAACACCGAAGCCGAGTACGTATACAGTTGTGCTCGCGGACGAATTCGGGGTCTGCACCCCGCTGGCTCAGTGGGCCCAGCGGCACAGTCACGTGAGCGTCGTCGCGGGGGGTTATCGCCCACGTACATGCGGCAAAGCCTGGCGGACGCCGATTGTCCCCGGCACCTCGCAAGTCACGCCGAGCGTGCCGCTCAGCTTGCGAGCGGAGTGGGTGTGGCGGCGGCGGACCCGGCCAGTCGCTGATACATGTTCAGCGTTCGCTCCACCATTCGGCTCAGCGTGAACCGATTCGCGGCCCTGTACCGCGCCGCCTGAGCCAGCGCCGAGCGGCGCGTCGGATCGCGGATGAGTTGCTGGATGGCCTCTGCGAGCGCCTCTGGATCGTCGGCGGGCACGAGCAGTCCGTTGACGCCTGGCGTGATAAGTTCCGCGCTCCCGCCCACCTGGGTCGCCACGACGGCGCAACTCGCCGCCATCGCTTCGAGCAAGGCGATCGGACACGCCTCCTCACGCGATGGAAGGACGAAGACGTCGAACAAGCGGTTCAAAGCGGGCACATCCGTCCTGGCACCTAGAAAGCGCACGACGCCGTCGAGGTCCAGTTCGTGGGCTAGTCTTCTCAGGTCGGCTTCTTGTGGACCGTCGCCGGCCACCAGAACAGTGAGGTCTTGAATGCGACACACGAGTCGGCGCGTGGCACGCAGAAGGACGTCGATGCCTTTTTCACTCGACAGGCGTGAGACAACGCCGAGGACCGGTCCGTCGCCGAGATCCAGCATCCGACGAGCTACGCGCACCAGCTTTGAGTCTGTTTCGAAATGCGCCTCGCCCACGCCGTTGTAGACGACCTCTATCTGCTCCCGCGGGACGCCGGCCGAGGTCAGCAGCCGACTGACCGCGCGCGAGGTGGCGATGGTGTGGACGTTGGTCAGGCGCCCGAGCAGGACGTCACCAGGGCGTACGATCAGCGTGTGAGCGGTCTGGACGACACCCGGCACACGTGCCCGGGCGGCCGCCAGGCTAGCGTGGAGGTGTGCCGGGTACAGGTGGCTGTGGACGACGTCCGGTTGGCGCTCACGAAAGTAGCGTTCCAGGTGTTCGACGACCGCAAAATCCAGTCCGTACTCGTCACCAGGACGCGGAAATGCCAGCTCCAGGCAGCGGACGGGCAGACCGTCAGATCGCAACTGTTCGACAAGCGGACCAGGTCGCGGACACACAACTTCCACGTGCACCCCGCGGGCCCGAAGGCCGACTGCCAGGTCCCGCACGTGACGCTCCGCACCGCCGACGGCTACGTTGCCAATCACCTGGATGACGGACATTAACATCAGAAGTCGTCCGCGGACCACAGTACAAAGTCCTGCGGCGGAAACAGGATGTTCTCGGCTGTGTGATCGCAGCCATGGAAGAGGAGGTCCGCCAGATGTTCTTCCGAAAGTGGTCCCAATACGAGCGAGCCGTCGCCAAGCTGTACCTCACAGGCGCCACAGCTCGTATCCAGCCGAAGAAGCACGCCCGGCACGCCGGCCTCGAACAGGCGATGCTCCCATAGAGGTCGAACCGTGTCCACGAAGGTTTCGAGGCTTACGACCCGGCCCATCAGGCCCGATTCCGTGTCGATCGTTCGCTCGTCGGGATCAAAGAGCTTTATTCGCGACGGCGGCAGGTGTGCTTGGAACTCGCGGCCGTACCGCCCTGCCACGTGCGACAGTAGTGCACGCCCGGCCTCGAGGTGCTCCCCGAGTATCAGCTCCAGCACGCGTGTGGGTGCCACGCCATGGTCGACGCGGATATACCCCGCCAATTTCCCGCTACCGGTCCGGGCGACGAGAAATGCCTCGGCATCGCCGGCCTGCCATGTAAGCTGCCTGCGCCAGTAGTCCCCGTTGCGAACTGTTGGTCCGGTGCGATGCGCGTTGTCCGCGATGTACAGGTCCGCCACCTCCGGCAAATCGCCCATCTCAAACCGAGTGATCTCACCGTCCCATCGAAGGTCGACGGGTCCGAGTGTTGCCCGCACGGCCGATTGCGTGATGGACACGAATCCCACCCGTGCATACAGGCTTGGAATGTCGGTCCCCAGGAGTGAGTATGCATAGCCTTCATCCCGGAGTGTCCCGAGCACCCAGTGGAGCAGTCGCGACGCATGGCCGCGCCCGCGGTATGCGCGCCCCGTGATGACATTGCCGATTCCTGCCACACGCATCCCGACTCCGTCAATCAGGATGGTCCGCTCGAAAACGCGCAGGTGAGCGGCCAACTGCCCGTCTTCCTCCACGAGCCATGAGTCGGACGGGCGGTAGCCTGGATCGCTGAGATACAATGGCTCAAAGTGTCGTCGAGGAAGGTCATATTCCGTCAGCAAGTCCAGGATTGCATCGACGTCGGCCGACGTCGCTCGACGCAGCGTGACATGCTGATCGGCGCCCACTAGGGTTGCCTGCCTTCGGCCAGCCCATCGAGCGACGTCTGCAGCCAGCGCAGAATCAGCTCGGCACTCTCGGCTGACTCCGAGCCAGTCATGTATGTGGGCATCCAGGATCCGCAGGCGGGATCTTCACGGTCGTTCAGCCACCTCCTTCAGCGCATTCGACCGCCAGGTGCAGAGCGCGTGCCGCGCACGGCCAGTTCAACGTATCACGAAAATGTGCAAGTTGGCACCTGTCGCGCGCCAAAACCGGTCAGTAGCCTTACTCCGAACCAGCTCAGTTCGGGTAGGAGCTGCGGATGACGGCAGTATTTCTCGCCGAAGATAACGCTCCGCTTCGCGACCTGCTGTGTGAAGCGCTGCAGGACGAAGGGCATCAAGTATTCATACTCCCTGACATGGAGTCCGTCGCCGAGTTTGCCCACACACTGGGTCACGGACTGGCAATCGTCGACGGCTGCGGGAACAGCTTCGCGGCATTGCACGCAGTGGATCGCAGCAGAATCAGCTCACTGGCTACCAACGTACCCACGATTCTGATAACTGGTCGCGCATGGGCGGACACCATAGATGGGAACGATCTCGGCCTTGCGGGCCTTCTGAAGAAGCCGCTAGAGTTGCAGCATCTGCTGGAGCTTGTCGATTCGCTTCAGCAGTCGATCTGCCAATAACGACATGTTCGCATCGTGCAGCAATACGCGGTTGCGGGTGAAGAGATGAGGCGTGACTGAGCCCCTCCTTGTGGTTGACGTCCAGCGTGGGTTTATGAACGAATTCACCTGCCACATTCCGCGCCGCATTCAGCAACTCATCGCGTCCGGACGCTACGCACCGGTGCTGTTCACGAGATTCATCAACACAGAGGGTTCTCCTTATCACACGCTCCTGGGCTGGAACGGGTGTGCCGAGCCGCCCGAGACCGAGCTGGTCGTTGAGCTTGGGGGTCCTGCATCACCTCGCGATGTATTCGAAAAGCACGGCCTTACCGGACTGCCGCAGGCGCTCTCCGATCGACTGCAGTCGGAGGGCTGGCGAAAGATCAGCCTGGTCGGCATCGATACCGACATGTGTGTGCTCAAAATCG
>JAFAWJ010000198.1 GCA_019242065.1 Chloroflexota bacterium | reverse complement strand
CCTTACACTCGATGGTTGTCCACGAGTCGACGGTGACTATCGAATGTAAGGACCCGACTGGGGTGAGGGAGACTTGGACCCTCGGGGGTTGTCTCCGAGTCCACGGTGACTTTCGAATGTAAGGACCCGACTCGGTAAGGGAGACTTGGACCCTCGGGGGTTTTGTCCGAATCCACAGTGACTTTCGAATGTAAGGACCCGACTGAGTAAGGGAACTTGGACCCTCGGGGTTGTCTCCGTATCGACGGTGACCATCGAATGTAAAGACCATCCCTAGACTAGAGGGTGACTCTCGAATGTAAGGACGCGTTCCACAGGACTGGTCCTTACATTCGATCGTTGTCTACGTATCAACCGTAACTTTGGTGAAGTCGGCGACCCAGGCTTGGGGCTGCACGAAGCCGTGCACCGACGGCGCCAGCACTCGCAGATTCAGGTCATGACATACGTACGTCGCCGGTGACGATTCGGCAACCAGCCCCATGCCCTGATTGATCAGCGCGTCGTCCTTGCCCTGATCAAACTCCGCCATTTCGGCGGCCACGTTCTGGTCCACTCCAGAATCAGCAAAGTTGTATACGTTGCAGCAGCCAGCCGGCTGGATGCGACCCTGGGTAAAGTTGAGCATATTGGCGGGCGAGGCGGTATTGGGCGAGAAGTACATCCCGTGATACTTGGCGTTATCCGGTGATCCGAAACCGGCGCGGTACATGCTGACGATCGTGAGCCACTCCATCGGGACCGTCGTCATTTCGATGCCGATCGCCTTGAAGTTCTGCTGGATCAGCTCCATCATCGGTGGTGGCCACATGTTGCCGCTGCCGCTGGACGGGTACGGGATGGTGATGCTCAGGCCGCTGCCGTAACCGGCCTGGGCCAGCATCTGCTTCGCTTTGGTGGGATCGTACGTATAGCGCTGGCCGAGTTCCTGGTTGAACCACGGGTGACCGGGGTACATCCACTGGTACGCCGGCGTGCCGCAGTGGTTCAGCAGCGAGTTGCACATGCTGTCCTTGTCGATGGCATACTGCAGCGCCTGGCGGACCATCGGATTGTTGAACGGCTCGATGGTGCAGTTGAGGGCCAGGATGATGGCGTGCGGGTACTGCTTGAGCAGAACCTGGAAGTTGTTGGCTTTGAGCTGGTCGACCGAGTCCGGTGGCGGCACCTCCGCCCAGTTCACCTGACCGGAGTTCAGCGCTGACAGCCGCGTATTGGGCTCGGGCATGGGAAACAACGTGATCTTGTCGATCTTCGGCGGTCCGTCGTAATACTCGGGGTTGGGCGTGAGCTCCATCACCTGGCCGTCGATGTATTTGGACATGATGAACGGCCCGGTACCACTGGCATGGTTCACATAGTCCTGGTTGCCGTACTGCTTGATCGCCGAGGGGCTCGGGATCATGATCATCATTTCCCAGGGGATGAAGGAATCGGGGTATTTGGTCTTGATCTCGAAGGTGGCGTCGTCCACCGCGCGGAACGTGTCGATGCTGAGCACGTTGCTGGCAAGCGCACCGGCGCTGACGGGGTCGTAATACTGGAAGTTCTTGTTCATGATGCGGTTGAACTGGAACTCCACGGCCCCGGCGTCGAGGGCGGTGCCGTCGTGGAACTTGACGCCCGGTCGCAGGTTGAAGGTCCACGTGAGCTTGTCGGGGCCGACCGACCACCTGGTGGCCAGCGCCGGGCTCGGCACCGGGCTGGTATCGCCCTGCTCGACGTTCAGTTGGGTGAGGGCGTTGTAGATGTTGTAGCCGACGAATCGGGAGCCCTCACCACCCTGATCTGGCGGCGTATTGGGGATCGGAACGTTGCCGGCGGTCATGCCGATGATCAGCTCACCGCCTCGGGTGGTCGATTGCTGACCCGGCGCGGCCGTCGGTGCGTCGGCACTCGAGGCGGAGCCTGAACTGGCGGGGGTCGACGGTTGACAGGCTGCCACCAGCGCGACGGCGCCAACGGCAAAGCCGGCGCCGGCAAATCGAAGGAAGTCGCGTCGATTCATGACTGTGCCTCGGACACCGCTACTGGTGGGGGTTGCGCGGAGGAGGTCAACACCGGTTCGTCCGGGGGAGATTGCTCATGTACGTCTCCGGAGATGTTTATTCTGTTCTCCAGATGACTGTAAGTTTCGTGTTGCGCACATCGGCACGTCACAAGCGTCCAACAACCGGCGCCCGACTTCGGCACCTGTGCACAACTCAACCACGGTCAGTAGTCGAAACACTCACCCTCGAGCGGCGGAGTGCTGTCCGGCACGCGCCGATTGGCCGTCACGGCTTCAAAGCCCCTTGCCAGTTTCAATAGTATTGGCTCGCTCCACGGACGACCCAGAAGCTCCAGACCTACTGGCAATCCCGACGGTGTAAAGCCCATGGGCACGATCAGCGCCGGCAGCCCAGTATTGGGGCTCAACTGATTCGGCTGGTACGCCCGCTCGGGATCCTCTCGCGGACCAATCTTCAGCGGACCGTGCAGCTTGTGTGGATAGATCAGCGCGTCGACGCCGTAGCGGTCCATCAACGAGACGACCATCTCGCGCAGCCGCCGCTTTCCCTCGAGCGTCGCGCGGTACTTCGGGTCCCGATCGAGATCCACCAGGTGCTCGATGTGCTCGCGGTCCTGCGGTCGGCCCGGGACGCCTGGATGGTCCAGCAGCAGCTCCGACGCGGTCTTGAACGGATACTCGGGCCCCTGGCGTGCGAGGTACTGGTTGATCGCATGAATGCGCTCGTACCGACTCGGCGAGCTGTTCGTTTCCAGGTAGTTGGGCAAATCGACGCCGAGCGACACCGGGTCGAAGACGAATGCGTCGTGCTCGCCAAAGACGCCGATTGCCTGACGCGCGAGCTCGACGACTTCGGGGTCGCACGGCGAAAAGTCCCAGGCTTCCTTCAACACGCCCACGCGCGCACCGCGCAGGCCATGCGGGTCGAGGAAACTGACGTAGTGCTCCATGGGCATCTGGCCGAGGCTGTTGGCGGTCCACAGGTCGGCACTGTCGAAGCCGGCGACCGCGTCGAGCGCGACGGCCAGGTCGTACACCGTGTGCGCCATCGGACCACCTCACTGCCGAAGCCGACGGTGCCAAAGTGCGCCGCGATGCCGGCGCCCGTGCCAGCGCTGGACCAACCAGGTGTGCGGTCGAGTGCGAAGGGATTCCGGGTCGAGCCGCCGAGGGTGCTGCTCGCCATGATGTCGGGCTGGGCGTACCAGTCGCTCTGATTGACTTTGGCCAGCATGATGGCACCGGCGTCACGCAGGCGTTTGACAATGGTGGAGTCGCAGGTTGGTGTTACCCCCTCGAGCGGAAGGTATCCACCGGTTGTGGGCATGTCGGCGGTGTCGAAGACGTCTTTGAGGAGGACCGGAATGCCATGTAGTGGCGAGCGCGGTCCGTAGGCGCGGCGCTCGGCGTCGAGCTCGCGCGCGGTCGTCTGCGCAGCGCAGTTGAGCGTGAGCACTGCGTTGATACACGGTCCGGCCTTGTCGTAGGCGTCGATCCGATGCAGATACAGCTGGACGAGCTGTTCGGAGCACAGGGCTCCGGCGTCAAATGCGGCGTTGATGTCGCCAATACTGGCATGCGTCAGCTCGAAATGCGTGGGAGCCATGCGGTCCGGTGTCCTTTTCTTCGGGGAATGAGCTCGATGCTCCGGAGTCTTGCGATGGGACTCCAGGAGTGTCATCGGTGCTCGCACCGAGATCGGCGACGACAATTTGGGCAGATCGCCCAAGCGCTGGCTATCTCAGGAGATCGGGCCGGCGATCGAGGCATCCAGGCCCGAATGTTCGACAAAGGCGCGTCGCAACTGCTCGGTCGACTGCACCCAGTCCGCCCCGTCCGCGAGCACGATCCCGCCGGAGCGCACCGCGTACGCCTGTGGATCGTCGACGCCAACCGGCGCGTTCCCCGAGCGCTGGTAGTCGTCGAGCGCGCGCAGCAGGCGCCGCCGCAGGC
>JAFAWJ010000123.1 GCA_019242065.1 Chloroflexota bacterium | reverse complement strand
TGCTCAGCGTCCACGGCGTACGAATCCCGACAAACCAGTTGGGTTGCACCTGACCCAGCACCGCGCCGACGACGACGAGCAGCACGCCCACCAGCGGCAGGATGATCCTGGTCACGTTCAACGCGGCGCCGAAGGCGATTGCCAGGGTGACGGCGTACACCGCGGCCATGAACGCCACAATGGCCAGCGTCAGGATCTCATATGCCGGCGCAAAGTCGGCGTAGCGGGCACCGCGTGGATCGATGCGTGGCAGCAGTTTCAGGCCGACGAGCAGTACCAGCGTGATCACCGGCAGCAGAAACAGGCCTTCGAGTTTCCCACCGTAGCGGTTGGCTTCCCCGCTCAGCGACCAGTGGACCGGGATGCGGTCAGGAGTGAATGGCCACGCAAGGGCACCGGCGGCAAACATTGCCACGACGATCGCCCACTGGCCGACGGTCATCCACGTGCGCGGCATACGTCCTCATAGAGGAGACGCAACAGCGCGCGATTTCGTTGCGCGCAGGCTGGCCGTCGCGGCGAGGTCGATGGACAGGTGGCTGGGTAGCGTGATCTGTTCATCGGAGCGCTGCGTGGTGTGGATCACCACCCCGTAGTCGCGCTCGGCGGCCGCCAGCGAGACGTAGCCGTTGAGCACGTCGTCGAGGACCGCCGACGGGTCGCGCTCGAACGGGTCGCCGTAACCACCACCCCCGGGCAGCGCGGTTTCGACGCGTGAGCCTGGCGGGTGAAACAGCAGCTCCTTGGGATTGAGCCCGTCGCCGGCCGCCGACCGCTCGTCGCCCAGGCTGTACACGCCCGGTGCGCCGGCCTGCCCGCCGAGCATGCCCTCCGCGGCGAACTTGAGTCGGTCGTACATCCCGGACATCGACCAGGTTTGTCCGCTGCGGTCGACAAACGTCGTGAACTGGCCACAGCCGCCACGGAACCTGCCGGCGCCGGCCGAATCCGGGCGCACCTCACGGCGCTCGACGACCAGGCCCGTCAAACTCTCCATGACTTCGGCAGGTACGCCGGCGACGCCGCTCGGAAAGCCGACGTTGTTGAGGCCGTCCTTGGTGGGTCGGGCCCCAGTGCCGCCGCACTGGAAGAGCATGAATGTATACGGGTCGCGCGTCGCGTGCGGCCGCTGGCCGCGGAACATGGTGATCCAGATCGAGGCGGCGCCGTCGGCCATGATGCGTTCGGGCATGGCTTTGGCCAGCGCGCCGAAGATCAGCCCAGGCAGGAAGTGGCCAATTAGGTGCCGCGCCGCGACGGGCGCCGGGTGCTGGGCGTTCAGGATGCAGCCCTCGGGCGCCGTCACGTGCACCGGTCGGAAGCTGCCCTCGTTGTGCGGCACCTCGGGCGAGATCGCGCACTTGACCGCGAAGCTGGTGTAGGCATGCGTGTAATTCATGACCACGTTGATGCCGTAGCGGCTCTGCGGAGAGCTGCCAGTGTGGTCGACCGTCAGCTCGTCGCCGTCGACGGTGACCGTGGCCTTGAGCAGGACCGGCTCCTCGAAGCCGTCGGAGTACATCTCGTGCTCGTAGACGCCGTCGGGCAGGCGCGAGATCGCCGCGCGCAGGGCACGCTCGGAGCGGTCGATGATGGCCTCGGACAGCGGGTCGATGCTGTCGAGCTTGAACTCACGCATGAATTCGAGGAGCTGGTTACCGCCCACGTCGTTGCAGCTGGCCATGGCGTACAGGTCACCTTCGACCTCGCGCGGCGTGCGCACGTTGGCCATCAGCAGCTTGAACAGCTCCGCGTTGCGCTCGCCCGCCCGAAACAGCTTCATGATCGGAATGAGGAAGCCTTCCTCGTAGACCTCGCGGGCTTCGGCCGACAGGATGCGGCCGCCGATATCCAGCATGTGGCAGGTATTGGCGAAGTAGGCCACCACCCGGCTGTCGAGGAAGATGGGTGTGACCAGCGTGATGTCGTTGATCTGGCCGGCCGTCATCCATGGGTCGTTGGTGATCAGCACGTCGCCCGGTTCGAGGCTCGAGGCGGGATAGGCGGCCTGGAAATGGCGCATGCAGGTCGCCATGGCGTTGATGTGGCCGGGCGTGCCCGTCTCGGACTGGGCGACCATGTTGCCGCGGGTGTCGAAGACGCCGCACGCCAGGTCCTGCGACTCGCGGACGACCGTCGAAAACGCGGTGCGCATCAGCGCGGCCTGCTGCTCGTTGGTCACCGACAGCAGTCGGCTCCACAGCACTTCGAGGGCGATCGGATCGATGCTCATGGCTCCGGCTCTACAAGGGACACACTCAGGTTACGCGTGGCGTCAATCTCGACGTGGGCGTCCGGCCCGACGACGGTGGTCGACTCGCGCTCTTCGACGATGGCCGGTCCGTCCAGGGTGGTACCCGGGGCCAGCAGGTAGCGATCGTAGACGGGCACCGGACGATGCTCCTGCCATTCGGGAAAGTACGCCAGGCGCTCGCCCTTGCGCGCGTGGGCCGAGGCTCGATCAATCGAAGCGCTCAGCTTGACAGAAGGCCGGGGCCCCGAGGCGATCACCCGCCAGCTGACCGCCTCTAACGGCACGTCTGGACCCGTTCGACCAAACAGTCCGCGGTACACCGATTCGAAGGTCTCGCGAATCACGCCGAGGTTTTCTGGCCCGAGATGTCCGGCAGGCAGCTCGATGCGGATCTCGTGACCCTGGCCGGCGTAGCGCACGTCGGCCTGCCGCGTGTACAGCCGCTCGGTTTGGGCCACACCCGAGCGCTTCAAAATGGCCTCGCCCTGGCCGACCATGTCGTCGAGGATGGCGTTGACGTGCTGCCAGTCGACCCGGTCGAGCTGGGCCACGAAGCTGCGGACGAAGTCAAAGGCGAGCGGCGCGGTCAGGAAACCGAAGGCCGAGGTGACGCCGGCGCCGAAGGGGACGATCAGTCGCGGCGAGTGCAGCACGCGCGCGACGCCGAATCCGTGACCGGGACCGGCGCCGCCAAAGGCAAACAGCGGCAGGCTGCGCGGATCTTTGCCGCGCTCGATGGCGTGCACCCGCGCCGCGCTGGCCATCCCTTCGTTCACGAGCTGGTGGATGCCCCACGCGGCCCGCACGGCGCTCATCCCGAGCGGCTCGGCGACGTGTTCGGCGATCGCCCGCTCGGCGGCGTCGCGATCGAGTCGCAAGCGTCCGCCGAGAAAGAAGTTGGGATCCAGATATCCCAGCAGCAGGTCGGCGTCGGTGACTGTCGGCTGGCTGCCGCCGCGCCCGTAGCACACGGGGCCCGGATCGGCGCCAGCGCTGTCGGGCCCGACTTTGAGGAGACCCAGGCTGTCGACGCGAGCAATCGAGCCACCCCCGGCGCCGATCTCGATGAGCTCGACCACCGGAGTTTTCACCGGCAGACCGCTGCCGGCCTTGAAGCGGTATTTGCGATCGACCTCGAACTCAGTCGAGGTGAGCGGCTTGCCGTCTTCGATCACGCACAGCTTGGCGGTGGTGCCGCCCATGTCGAACGCCATCAGGTCGCTGACGTGCGCCAATTGGCCGAAGTAGGCACTCGCCAGCGCGCCACCGGCCGGTCCGGACTCCAGCAGGCGCAGCGGAAAACGGCTGGCGGTCTCGACGGTCGAGATGCCGCCCGAAGACAGCATCAGCAGCAATTCGCCGCCGATGCCCAGCTGCTGGAGGCGCTGCACCAGCTCGGCCAGATAGTCCTCGACGAGTCCCTGGACGTAGACGTTGACGACCGTCGTCGAAGTGCGCTCGTACTCGCGAATTTCGGGGACGACGTCCGAGGACAGCGACACACGGATATCAGGGGCAATCTCGCGAATAACGTCGCCCACCAGCCGTTCGTGGGCCGGGTTGGCGTAGCTGTGGACGAAGCACACCGCGATGGCTTCGATGTCCTTGTCGCGCAGCTCGGCCACCAGGCGCGCCACGGCATCCGCATCCGGGACGCGGGCGACGCTGCCGTCAGCGTACACGCGCTCGTCCACCTCGAGCCGCAGGTAGCGGGGCACGAGCGGCGTGGGCATCTCCAGGAACAGGTCGTACAAGTCGTAGCGGTGCTCGCGAGCGATCTCGTAGGCGTCGCGATACCCACGTGTGGTGAGCAGCGCCGTGCGCGCGCCTTTGCGTTCGATGACCGCGTTGGTGACCAGCGTCGTGCCGTGGATCACGTGCCGCACCGCCGCGGCCGGCGCCTGGGCGCGGCCGAGCGCCTCGGTGAGTACGTCGGCCACGGCGCTGGACGGGTCGCTGGGCGTCGTCAGCACCTTGCCGACGGTCATCTCGCCCGTGAGGTCGTCGACGAGGATCAGGTCGGTAAAGGTGCCGCCGATGTCCACGCCGGCGCGAAAACGGTGGTCGTCAGGCATTACCCGTAGTTGATGTAGACGGTCTTGACTTTGGTGAAGAAGTCGACCGCGTCGCGGCCCTGTTCGTGGGGACCGATGCCCGAGGCCTTGACGCCGCCAAACGGCAGGTGGACCTCGCCGCCGAGCGTCGGCTGATTGACGTGGGCGATGCCGACGTCCACCTTGTCGACAAATTCGAAAATGGCGCGCACGTCGCGGGTGTACACCGAGGCGGCCAGACCATACTCGACGGCGTTGGCCGCCTCGAAGGCGGCCTCATTGTCGGCAACGCGGATAACCGACAGCACCGGCCCAAAGATCTCCTCGCGCGCCACGCGCATCGACGGCTGCACGCGATCGAAGACGGTCGGCGCCAGCCAGTGGCCCTCGGGCAGCGCGCCCAGCTCGGCGGTATACACGGCCTGGGCGCCTTCCTCGCGTCCGACGTCGAGGTACTGCAGCACGCTGTCGCGCTGGTCGGCGGTGACGGCCGGACCGACATCGGTGGTCTCCTCTACGCCCGGGCCGACCACCAGTTGACGGGTGCGCGAGACGATGCGCTCCAGGAGCTTGTCGGCCACGGACTCGACCACGATGGTCCGACTGGTGGCCGTGCAGCGCTGGCCGGTCGAACCGAACGCGCCGTCGACGATGCCAGCGCACGCCAGGTCGAGATCGGCGTCGGCCAGGACGATCGCGGCGTTCTTGCCGCCAAGCTCGGCCTGGACCGGGATGCCCCGACCGGCGCAGCGCGCGGCGACTTTGAGGCCCGTCGACGTGCTGCCGGTCAGACTGACCGCGCGGACTTCGTCGGCATCGAGCAAGGCTTCAGCGGCGGGGCCGCCCCGCGCGGCAAGGACGTTCAGCACGCCAGGAGGCAGGCCGGCCTCGAGGAAAATTTCGGCCAGCCGGACCGCGGTGGCCGGGGTGGCCGAGGCGGGCTTGAGGATCACCGAGTTGCCGCTGATGAGCGCCGGGGCGACCTTCCAGGCCGGGATTGCCAGCGGAAAATTCCAGGGCGTGACGCACGCGACCACGCCGAGCGGCTGGCGCGTGGTGAAGGCAAACTTGGTGGCCGACTCCGACCCGGACGTATAGCCGCCGAAACGTCGGCCCTCACCGGCCATGAACTCGGTGATGTTGATGCTGCGCTGGACTTCCGCGCGCGAATCCTTGAGCGCCTTACCTTCTTCGAGGGAGATCAGCCGCGCCAACTCTTCGCGGTATTTGTCCATGAGCCGCGCGGCTTCGAACAGGATCTTGCCGCGGCTGGGGGCGGCGGTGTTGCGCCACGTGGGCCACGCCTCGGCGGCGGTTCGCACCGTCGATTTGACCAGCTCGATGTCCGCCGAGCGCATGCCACCCAGCACCTCCGCCGACGCGGACGGGTTTTCGCGGACCAGGTCCGGCGGACCCTCGGGCAGCACGCGCTGACCCCTGATGAAGTGCGCGTAGAGACCACTCACTGGATTCCGCGCCGAGGTGGCGTCGCTCGCCGAGTCGTTCGCAGTCGCGACCATGTCTCTAAGGATAGGCTTGCGAGGTGCCAGAGGTGCGACTCGGCGAGCGGCGACTCTGGGTCGGCGACCAGAACCGGGCCCTGCTATCCGGCGAGGTGCACTACTGGCGCCTGGACGCCTCAGTGTGGCCCGCCGTCCTGGAGCGCGTGCGCGAGCTCGGGCTGGACATCGTCAGCACCTACGTGTGCTGGCAGTTCCACGAGCTGCCCGATGGTGGGCTCGACCTGGTTGGCCAGAGCGAGCCGCGCCGGGACTTGCCTGCGTTTTTGAAACTGGCGGCACGGCTGGGTTTGTGGGTCGTGTTGCGCCCGGTCCGTACATCTGCGCCGAGTGGCCGAACTCGGGCATCCCCGAGCGGCTGCTGGGCTACCACGCCTGCGTCCCGAGCGCATACGCCAAGCGCGCACCTGGATGGCGGCGGTCGTGTGTGCGGCGGCTCGGTTCCTGGCGACGCGCTGGTCCCGCCGTCGCTGGAGAAGGTGGCCGACACGGCGGTGACGTTCAACGCGCTCGAACGCGGGGGCGCATTTGGCAGAATCGCGGCGCGAGGTGTTGCGGGCGCTGTCTATGCCCACCGCTCGGCGCACGCGAGTTGCGGACTGGTCTGAGAACCGTCGTCAATAACGCGAGCGTCGTGGTGCGCGTGCCGGCGCGCTCGGGTACGGCCGTACGCTTGCCTGAACTTGGCTCGGGCGCGGCGCTCGGCTATATTTCGCGCACCTCGTCAGGCCCTGGAGTTGCCGCTGATGC
>JAFAWJ010000020.1 GCA_019242065.1 Chloroflexota bacterium | reverse complement strand
CAGGCAGATCATCGACATGCCAAACGTATCCGAGTAGTAGCGCGCCAGGGCTTCGCCGAAGGCCTTGCTGACGCCGTACAGGCTGTCAGGCCGGATCGGGCTGCGCGTGTCGACGGGGAATTTCTGCTCCAGCGCGTAGAAGCCCATGACGTGGTTCGTCGAGGCAAACACCACCTTGCCAACCCCGTGCCGGCGGGCCGCCTCGAACACGTTGAAGGTGCCGTCGATGTTGGTCGGGCGGACTTCGGACCAGGTCGCGGCGGTGCTCGGGTTGCCGGCCAGGTGCAGCACCGCGCTGGCGCCCGCCACCGCGCGTTCGGCATCCGCCAGGTTGGTAATGTCGGCGACGACACGGTCGTCACACTCCACGTCCGCGGAGGGCTGTCGGCGGTCCGCGAGGCGGACGCGATAGCGGTCGCGCAGCAGGGGTGTCAGGGCGGTCCCGATGCGCCCCGCGCCGCCCGTCATGGTGAGCAGCTCATGCGGCATGTCGCCGGAGATTATGTACGGACCGGGCGTTGCCTTTTTGCGACCGGTCGCGAAAGAATTCAGCCACTCGCATGCCAACTGTCACCACCGTGCTCGGACCAGTGGATGTCGCGGACCTGGGGTTCACCCTGACTCATGAGCACATCTACACCGCCTCCGCCGGCATTTTGCAGACCTATCCAGAGCTGTTCGGGGATCTCGAGGACCTGCGCTCGCAGGCGATCTCGACGTTGATCGAGGCGCGCGACGGCGGCGTGAGAACCTTGATCGAGCTGTCGACGCTGGACCTGGGACGCGATGTGCGCTTTTTCGCCGACGTGTCGCGTCGAACGGGTGTCAACGTCATCGCCGCCACTGGCATCTGGCGCGACATTCCACGTGCCCTGTGGAATCGGCATCCAGACCAGATCGCCGATCTCTTCGTGCGGGAGATCGAGGTCGGCATCGAGGGCACCGGCATCAAAGCCGGCATCATCAAGGTCGCCAACGACCGTGAGGGTGTCACGCCGGAGGCGGAGATCATTTTGAGAGCCGCCGCGCGGGCGGCGATGCGCACCGGGGTGCGCGTCTCGACCCACACCTATGCGCCGGGGCGTGTCGGCGAGCAGCAGGTGGCCGTCTTCGAGTCCGAAGGCCTCGATATGAACCGGGTGTACATCGGCCACAGCAACGACTCGACGGATCTGGACTATCTGCTCGGACTGGTCAACAAGGGCGTGTGGCTGGGTATGGACCGCCACCAGACGTCGCTGCCGATTGGCCCGGACGCCGAAGGCCGCGCACAGACGCTGGCGGCGCTCATCAAAGCCGGCGTGGGCGACCGGCTGATGGTCTCGCACGACTGGTCGGTGCTGGGCGTGTCGCGCACGTCGGACCCGCGCGCCAGCCGCATCCCCAACCCGGACGGGTGGCTCTTCGCCAAACGCAAGCTATTCCCGCGGCTACTGGAGCTGGGGGTGAGTCAGGCGCAGGTCGACGCGCTCAACGTCGACAATCCCAGGCGGTTCCTGGGCGGCTGACTCACCGAAGGCCCCGATGCCACGTGTACAGTACCCCGTTACATGAGTACTGCCACGATCGACTGGGAAGCCGTCCGCCGCGAGGCGACCGACGCCCTGTCCCACTACGTGCGGATCGATAGCTCCCACCCGGTAGGTCGCACTGTAGAAACCGCCGCGTTTCTGACCGAGCGGCTCGCCGCCGACGGGATCACCGCACGCATCTACGCCAGCCCCGAGGCGGGCAAGGTCAACCTGGTCGCCAGGCTGCACGCCGACAAACCCGTGGGGAAGCCGCTGCTGCTGAGCCACCACATGGACGTCGTCCAGGCGGTGGCAGCTGACTGGCGCTTCGATCCGTACTCGGGCGAAGTCGCCGACGGGTACGTCTTCGGCCGCGGCACGATCGACGACAAGGGCATGGGCATCATGGAATTGATGACCATGCTGCTGCTGAAGCGCCACAACGTCGAGCTCACGCGCGACGTGATCATGCTCGCGACGTGCGACGAGGAGGTCGGCAGTCCAATGGGCGCGCGCTGGATGGTCGAGACCCACTTCGACGACCTCGACCCGGCGTTCGTGCTCGACGAGGGCGGCACCGGCAAGCGCGGGTTTTACAGCGCTGGTGACGCCTTTGAAATCTCGGTGAGCGAAAAACGCATGGTGCGCATCCGGCTCGTGGGTCACGCGGAGCCGGGCCACGCGATGGCGCCGTGGCGTGAGGCCGCAACGCATCGGCTCGTGCGTGCGGCGCACACGCTGCTCGAGCAGCCGCCGGAGGATCGGGATACGCCCGCGGTCGCGGAGATGATCAGCCGACTCGGAGGCGAGTCCGCGCGTCGCGAGATCGCCTCGCACCGGGCCAGCATGCCGCTGCTGCACGACACGGTCAGCCTGACAATGATGAGCGGCGGCTACAAGATCAACATCATTCCTGAGCGC
>JAFAWJ010001010.1 GCA_019242065.1 Chloroflexota bacterium | reverse complement strand
CTCGACGAACATCGCAACCTCGGCTTCCATCGTCTGGAGGCCTACCAGCACTACAACCCGGACAACTTGCGCGCCCTCGCCGAAGAAGCCAGGCGACGCGATGTCGAGATTGGAAGCCTGCACGCGCCGTGTCCGGTCAGCACGCCCGTGGGTGACGGACTGGCCTCGACGAACCCCGACGAGCGCCAGCGTTCGGTGGATGCGCACAAACGCAGTATCGACGCGGCCGCCGAATTCGGCGCGCGCGCCATCGTGGTCCATCTGGGCAATACGGGCGTGATCTCGCGCCAGCGGACGCTGTTCGACGTCATCGCTCGTAGCGGGCGGCTCTCGGACGAACATCTCAAGCTGCGGGATCAGGCCTGGCAGGAACGCGAAGCCCACAAAGGTCCGCACCTGGCGGCGGCCGTCGAAAGCATCCGCAGTCTGGGCGAACACGCGCGGGATACGGGTGTCAAAGTTGGCGTCGAGTGTCGCGATGGCTACTTCGAGATCCCCAGCCTGGACGAGTACGCCGAGGTCCTGGGGGCATGTGACGGACTACCAGTCGGCTACTGGCACGATGCCGGACACGGCGCCAAGCTGGAGTACCTGGGGTTCGTCGAACACGAGGAGTACCTACGGCGCTGGGGCGCGCGCATCGTCGGCATGCACATCCACGATACGCGCGACGGCCGCGATCATCAGGCGCCTGGACAGGGTACGACCGACTTCGCCATGCTCGGCCGCTACCTCAAGCCAGACACGCTGCGCACGCTCGAGTTGCATCGCACGGTCACCGCGGCGCAGATCACCCAGGCGCTCGACATACTCGAGCCACTGGGCGTCTTTGGCGTGGCCGAGGGGATCCTCGTTTCATCCTGAACGGCTCTTAGAGGCGACGAATCTCGCGCTCGACCTGGCGGAACCAGCGGTGAACGACGTTTTCGATTTCGGCCAGACCCATCAGCAACGCCGGGCGCAAGATCGTCGGCAGATTTTCACCCAGCAGGTCGCGGACGTCGGTCGGGCCGTCGACGTTCCGCCAGTCGCGCACCAGGTTGCGCGCCGCCTGTTCCTCTCGCGAGGAACGACGTGACAGGAGCCACCACAACGCACCGATAAACACCGCCCCGCCGGCCAGGAGCCACTTCTGCTGGAGAAGGTCATTCAACATGCTGTGCTGCGTCCAGTCTGACGCGGAGTAATCGTCGGATGTGCTGGTCATACACACACCGTAACTCGCGGTCGACCTGGCTGTGAACCTCGTCGCCAAACTGAAACCTGGTTTACCTGTCTGTAACCCCCAAGTAGGGCCAACGGTGTTAAGGTAATAGTGAAGCAAGTGATCAGGAGGTACGTGATGAATCTGCGAGCCACCCACCTGCTGAACTGCATGTGGCAGGTCGACAGATAGCGGTCCCCTCGGCCATCTCGTCGCCGATGCGGGGCCGACAGCGACATTCGGCGCGTCTTCCAGGGCCCATCGCCAACGCGTGAGCGCGGTACCGAGGCCAACCATTAGAACCGAGAAGTTGACGTCGCACGAGTATGTCGCGACACGACATTCACCACAAAGTTAGCTGACTATTAGAAATGCCGAAAGGGGTCGTCATGTGCACGTGGCGACCCCTTTTCCTTTGTCTTCGGGTATGGCACACGCGGTTACTAACCCGCTACACTGGCCCGGCTGGCACTGTTCCTCGTCCGTAGCGGATCTATTCCGACAAGTATTCTCGTGTCGACGGAACCCATGTCTACCGGTGATCGCGCCCGTGGCCAGCCGGGTAGATCGTACGTTTGTTCTTGAATCGTTTCTGAGGGAGCCGTCGACAACATGTCGGGCGACGTGACTTTGACCTGCCGCGATTGTGGCCAGGGTTTCACCTTTACCGCCGGCGAGCAGGACTTTTATGCCAGCCGCGGATTCAGCGAGCCAACGCGCTGTCCAGATTGCCGCGCTACGCGGCGAGCCGAGCGCGATCGGGGTTCGTATTCCAGTGGCAGTGGCTACGAGAGCAGTACACCTCGCCCGCCCCGGCAGATGTACGAGGCCGTGTGCACCGGCTGCGGCAACATCGCCAGCGTTCCGTTTCAGCCCAGCGCCGACAAGCCCGTGTATTGCTCCACCTGCTTCGAGCAGCGTCGCGGAGCGAATGCCGGCGGGCGACGCTACGCGGGTCACGGTCGCTACTAGAGAAAGACTTCACCCACACTCACCAGTCGCGAGTCACGGGCGCCACGCGCGAGTGGCGCGCGATTTCGTGAGTAGACGCTCCGAAGAGGTACCTTTTAGCCATGCATGTGGAAGCTCGCGAAGGCGAGCCCTTCGATCAGCTCTTGCGACGCTTCAAAACTGGCATCGACAAAGCCGGCATTCTGCGCGAATTCAAGCGCAAGCAGCGCTTCAAGAGCGCGGGTGAACTGCGCCGCGAAAAGGCCAAGGCCGCCGCTCGACGACGCACCAAGCGACCTCGCGGTCGCGCTGAAACGCGCCGCTGAACGCGCCACACATCCTGCGCACGCGGATCGGGGCATGAGCAACAGTCAACCCTCGCGCCGCTGGTTGAGCGGCTTTGGCGCGCACGACTGGGCGGGCGAGGATCGCGCGTATGCATCGCTGCTGGATGCGCTAACGCGCGATCGTGTCGAAGCCGAGGTCATGGAGCGTGAGATCACGGCGCCGGCGCAGCAGAACGTGCCCGATGTTAAGAAACTCGAACGCGCCGAGCTGGACGAGGCACGCCGCGAGCTCGACGAGTTTCGCCTGGCACTCGCGGATGTCCACGACCGCGGTGCAGGCAGTGACCAGGCTGAGGTGGCCTTCGACAGCCAGAATCCACAACACGATGCGGCTGCCGAGGTGTTGATTCAGTACCTGGTCCGCCCGGGTTACGCCGAGGTGCGCACCACCGAGCCGAGCGTCGAGCACTACATCTATTACATTCGGGTCGACTGGCCGAAATTACGCCAGCTGGCTCAGGAACAGGGCCATCCGCTGCCCGAATAAGCCCGTTTCGCCCTTGTCGAGGGGGGTCCGGAATGTTACCTTTCTGGTGCTCCGGGAGGGAGAACAATGACCGTGGCGAGACATGGCCAGAAAACGGTTCTGGTCATCGAAGATGATCCCTGGACGCGAACGATCACCACGGCATTACTTGCAGGTGAAGGCTTCGCGGTGGTCGAGGCGAAAAACGGGGAGGAAGGCCTGCAACAGGCGCGGACGCATGCGCCGCACGCGATCTTGCTCGACCTGGCGCTGCCGACAAAATCCGGGCTGGATGTCCTGCGCGAGTTGAAGGCTGACGTGCCGACTCGCGCTATTCCGGTGATCGTCGTCAGCGCCTACGCCACGCTCATGAACGAAACCGATATGAACCACACGGTGGGCGTCATCCAGAAGCCGTTCGACTACGACGACCTCGTCGGACAGGTTGAGCGGGCCACGGCGCGTTCTCTCGAAGTTGCGCTGACCTGATCTATAGTTCTGGGGCGCATGAGCAGCATGCTCCCCAGCAACGTCCCAGAGTTCGATTCCACCAAGCCGCCGCGCAAGGAGCGCGGGCCGATTGGCGGAATTGTTATTACCGTCATCCTGGCCCTCGCGCTGATCGCGATCATTGCCGTGGCGGTGACCCGCCTGTCCTCAGGCGGCTTGTCGCGGCCAACCGCGGGCCCCGCGCCAGTCGAAACCACCTCACCCGCCCAGGCGACGGCGGCGGCGGGCCCGCCGGCTGACGCGGCCACTGCCCAGGCGATCCAGCAAGTGATCCAGCAGGTGGACCAGGCCCAGACGCAGGCCATCGAGACCAACGATCCGAACGTGATGTCGGCGACGGCGACTCCCGAGTTCTACCAGGAGCAGGTCGCGACGAATCAGGACCTGGTGAGCAACGGCGTGACGGACATCAAACTCGAAAACGTCGAGTGGGGGCCGATAACCGTCAATGGCGACACGGCCAGCGCGACCAACTACGAAACGTGGAGTACCACGTTCACCGATGGCACAACTGAACAGTCGCGCGATCAAAACGTCTACACGTTAGTGCTGGACAACGGCACGTGGAAGGTCGAGGCGGACGACCATCCCGACGAGGCGCTGACGCCCACGGTGCCGCCTGGCCCGGCCGGAGCGCCCTGACTCGTCGCTGCGCTTTACGTAGCGGTGCGTCGCTGGGCGCCCACCACGCCGGTATTGAAGCCCAGCCAGTGCATGCCGCCCATGTTGCGGGCGTGCTCGACTTTTATGCAGCGATCCATGACCACGTCGAGTCCGCCGCCCTCGGCGATATGGGCGCCCTCGGTGCTGATCACACCAAACTGGAGCCACAGCGCGCCGGCGCCAATGTCGACGGCTTCACGGGCGACCTCGGGCACGAACTGCGGTGCGCGAAAGACGTCGACCACGTCGACGTGGACCGGAATGTCCTTCAGGGTCGCGTACGCCTTTTCGCCCACGGCCTCCGTTTCACGCGGGTTGACCGGGATGACGGTGTACCCATGCCGCTTGAGATAAAAGCCGACGAAGTTGCTCGGACGGAGCACGTTCGACGACATGCCCACCACGGCAATGGTCCGCGCGGTGTGCAAGATCCGGCGGATGACGCGCGGATCCTGGTATTTGCTGATCTCGGCCGCTGACGAGCGATCCGGCAGCGCACACACAACAGGTGTTTCGGTCATACCACCACCTCCCTGGCCACACCGGTACCGTCAACTGCCGTCGCGAGAGTGGCCTCGTTCGCGGCGTCGAGACCACGCTCGAGGTCCCAGAGCAGATCGTCCAGCGTCTCGATCCCGACCGACAGGCGGATGGTGCCGCCGCTGATGCCAGCAGCCGCCAGCTCGTCGTCGCTCAACTGGCGGTGGGTGGTGCTGGCTGGGTGGATGACCAGGCTCTTCGCATCACCGACATTCGCCAGGTGGCTCCACAACTGCAGGGTCTGGATGAAGCGTCGCCCGGCGGCGCGTCCGCCGCGCAGATCGAAGGCAAACACCGCACCGGCGCCACGTGGCAAGTACTTCGCCACCAGCGGCTGATACCGACTGTCGGGCAGACCGGCATAGCGGACGCTGTCCACTGCCGGGTGCTGCCGCAAGAACCGAGCGACACCCAGCGCATTGGCGACGTGCCGCTCCATTCTCAGCGGCAGCGTCTCCAGCCCTTGCAGAAACAGGAAGGCGTTGAACGGGCTCATGCAGCCGCCGAGGTCGCGGAGGGACTCGGCCCGCAGCTTCATCAGGTAGCCGTACATGCCGAACGTGTCGTGGAAGGCCAGGCCGTGATAGGCAGGCGACGGGTCGGCAATGATGGGGAATCGGCCGTTCGACCAGTCGAAGGTGCCCGCCTCGACGACCACGCCGCCGATGCTGGTGCCATGCCCGCCGATGAACTTGGTGGCGGAGTGCACGACGATGTCCGCCCCGAATTCGATCGGCCGACACAAGTACGGCGTGGCGAATGTGTTGTCGATCATGAGCGGCGCGCCGATGCCGTGCGCCACGTCGGCGACCGCCCGGATGTCCAGGACATTGCCACCGGGATTGCCAATGGTTTCGCCATACAGGACCTTGGTTTCGGGGCGCAGCGCGGACCGCCAGGCCTCGAGTCGATCGGGATCGACGAACGTCACTTCGAGCGCGAGCTTGCGCGAGAGGTGTTTGAGCTGGGTCACCGAACCGCCGTACAGCGCCGCGGAGGCGACGATGTGGTCGCCTGGCTGGAGCATGGTGAACAGGGCGGCGGCCTGTGCGGCCAGTCCGCTGGCGAAGGCGACGCCACCGGCAGCACCCTCCAGGTTGGCGACGCGTTCCTCGAAGGCGGCGACCGTCGGATTCATGATGCGGGAGTAGGTATTGCCGTACTCCTGCAGATTGAAATAGGCGGCCGCGGTTTCGGTGTCTTCGAACACGAAACTGCTGGTTTGAAAGATGGGCATTGCCCGCGCGCCGGTGTACGGATCGGGCCGCTGCCCGGCGTGAATGGCGCGAGTGTCGAAACCAAAAGAACGCGGGTCCAGATCAGGCATCAGACATCGTTGGCTACCTTGTCCAGGAACGTGGCGATGAAGGGCGCCTGTTGGCGCTCTTCCAACAAAAAGGAGTCGTGCCCGTAGCTTGCCTGAATCTCGTGATGGACGACGGATTTACCGGCGGCCCGCAGCGCGCCCTCCAGTTCGTAGGCATCGGCAGGTGGATACAACCAATCTGAAGAGAACGACAACAGCAGGTAGTGTGCCTTGACGTCCGCGACGGCTCGGTCGAGCTGCCCCTGACCGTGGTCGCGCGCCAGGTCGAAGTAGGTCAGCGCGCGTGAGAGATACAGGTAACTGTTGGCGTCGAAGCGCCCGGCGAAGGTACGGGCCTGATGACGCAGGTAGCTTTCGACGGCGAAGTCTGGCTCGGTGAGGGTGAACGAGTAGCCGTCCCGATCCTGCAGGCGACGCGCGAACTTGTCGCGCATCGACTCCGCCGAGAGATAGGTCACGTGGCCGACCATGCGGGCGATGCCGATACCGGCCGTCGGCGCGCGGCCGCTGCCGTAGTAGTCCCCGTTCTGCCAATCTGGATCGGCCATGATCGCGTTGCGGGCGATCGCGTTCCAGGCGACACCCTGGCTGGCAAGTCGGGCCGTGCTGGCAATGGAGATGCACGCGCGGACCCTGTCCGGATAGTCGACCGTCCACTCGAGCGCCTGCATGCCGCCCAGAGAGCCGCCGCCGACCGCCAGCAGCGAGTCGATGCCGAGAACATGCAGAGCGCGTTCTTCGGCGCGCACCATGTCCGCGACGGTCACCACTGGAAAGTCGAGCGCATACGGCCGGCCGGTAGCGGGATCGATGGAGCCTGGGCCGGTGGAGCCACGACACGACCCGAGCAAGTTGGTACAGATAACGTAATAGCGGTCGGTATCGAAGGCTTTGCCGGGGCCGATCATGCCATCCCACCAGCCGAGACCGCCGCCGCGTGGACGGATGCCGCGCTCGTCGGCACCGAAGCCGTCTACCGCGCTGGGGGCCTCGGGGTCGTCGCTGTAACCAGCCGCGTGCGCGTCACCACTCAGCGCGTGGCACACCAGCACGACGTTGTCGCCCTTCGGCGCGAGCGTGCCATATGCCTCGTAAGCGATGCGAACGTCGTGGAGGGTGCGGCCACAGTCGAGGGCCAGGGGTGCCGGCAGATCAACGTATCGAGTGCGGAACACGCCCGCCGAGCCGGGTGCCCCGACGACGACATCCTGCCGGAGGGCCATGGCGGCTGAATCATACAGGCAGGCAGACGTTGGGCCCGCACGAGAGCGGTATTCTGGCGACAAGCCATGGACTTCAGCACCTCGGAGGAACACGCCGCCATTCGCGCCGCGGTGCGCGAGCTATGCGCCGCCTATCCAGATAGTTACTGGCGCGACCTGGATCGCACCCACGCGTATCCGACCGAGTTCGTGCG
>JAFAWJ010000767.1 GCA_019242065.1 Chloroflexota bacterium | reverse complement strand
TCCCTGGATATCGGGGTGCTCGAACTGGCGGGTGGCTGCGCCGGCACGGATACGGGTGCGGCGCCCGCGCCTGCGGCCACGCAGGCCCCGGCCCAGCCGACTGCGCAGCCAACGGCAGCCCCGACGGACGTCCCCGCTGCGCCTTCGCCGACGGCAGCCCCCGCCGCGCAGCCCAGCCCGACCGCTGCCCCCGCGCAAGACCAGAGCGCTCCTGCCGATCAATCCTCGCCCGACGACAGCGGCGATAGCGGCGACTAGATCGAGAGTCCTTTAGACGGGCGTGAGCGAGTCGCGGAAGATGGGGAAGTGCTCCAGGGCGCGGCCCGCGCCGATGGCGACGCACGTCAGCGGGTCGTCGGCCACATAGGCGGGCACGCCCGTTTCCACGCTCAGGAGTTTGTCAAGATTCCTGAGCAGCGCCCCGCCGCCCGTCAGGATCATGCCCTTGTCGGCCACGTCGGCGGCCAGCTCGGGCGGTGTGTCCTCGAGCACCGCCTTGACGCTGGTCACGATCTGCACCAGCGCCTCTGAAATCGACTCGGTCACCTCGGTGGAATTCATCAGCCGCGTCTTGGGTAGCCCGTCGATCGTGTCGCGACCGCGGATCTCGACTTCCAGCTCGCGCTCCAGGGGCAGCGCGCTGCCGATGGCCCACTTGATCTCTTCGGCCGTGCGGTCGCCGATGATCAGGTTGTACTTGCGACGCACGTAGGTGGCGATCATCTCGTCGATCTTGTTGCCACCGATCCGCAGCGACTTGCTGACCACGATGTCGTTGAGCGAGATGACCGCCGCCTCGCATGTGCCGCCGCCGATGTCGACGATCATGTTGCCCGACGGACTCGAGATCGGCACGTTCGCGCCGATCGCCGCGGCCAGCGGCTCGGCGATCAGGTGGGCTTCCTTGGCGCCGGCCTGGATAGTGGCATCCAGTACCGCGCGCGACTCGACGTTGGTCACTCCCGCCGGGATGCAGACCATCACGATCGGCCGAAACAGCGAGTACTTGCCCACCACTTTGCCGATGAAATACCGCAGCATGGCTTCGGTCACCAGGTAGTCGGCAATCACGCCGTCGCGCATCGGCCGCGTGACGTTGATGCGACGCGGCGTGCGACCCAGCATCTGACGGGCATGCGAGCCGACCGCCACCACGCGGCTGTCTGCCTCTGAGTAGGCGACCACCGACGGCTCGTTCAGGACGATGCCGCGACCCTTGACGTACACGAGTACGTTGGCGGTGCCCAGATCGATGCCGATGTACTTGGAGAACACCGCGTCGGGGAGTGTACTTCGGGATGCTCGGCGCCGGCTCTCAGGTGCCGGGCGGTGGTGGCGCGGTGGGGCCGCGGCGTCGGCGAGCGACCTGGATGCGCACCTCGGCGCGGCGCAAGGCCACGCGGGCGGCTTCGGCCTGCAGTCGCTGGCCGCTCTGGACGGCTTCGGTCAGGGCCTCACGTGCTCGTCGGCGAGCTTCTTCGGCGCGGGCCGCATCGACTTCGTCGGCGCGCTCGGCGGTGTCGGCGAGGATCAGCACCTGGTCGCGCGCGACCTGCAGGAACCCGCCGCCGACCGACATGGCGTCCTCGGTGCCGCCGTGCTTGATGCGGATGACGCCGGGTTGCAGGGTGGTGAGCAGGGGCGCGTGGCGGGGCAGGATGCCCAGGACGCCTTCGGAGCCTGGCGCGACCACCATGTCGACGCTGTCGGCGGCCAGCACCTCGCGCTCGGCGGTGACGATCTGTACCCGCAGTGGCACGCGCACAGCATAGCTGACCCGCTGGTGAGGTCGTCACTGGAATAGATGGATTGATCGAGTGGTTACGCTGTCAACAGCCATGCGCCTGCGCTTTCACTACGCCTGGGTCGTCGCCTTTCTTACCTTTCTGGCCCTGCTCAGCGCCGCGGGCATCCGCGCCACCAGCACCGTCCTGGTGCTGCCCCTCGAGGACGACTTCGGCTGGGATCGCGCCACCGTCTCGCTGGCGCTGTCGGTCAACCTGCTGCTCTACGGCCTGTGCGGACCCTTCGCCGGCGCGCTGACCGCGCGCTTCGGCGTGCGCCGCGTCATGCTCGTCGGCCTGACCGTGCTCGCCGTGGCGACCGGTCTCTCAGTGTTTATGAGCCAGTTCTGGCAGATGCTGGCGCTCTGGGGTGTCCTGGTCGGCCTCGGCTCAGGCTCCATGGCCCTGGTCCTGGGCGCGATCGTCGCCACGCGCTGGTTCGTGAAGCGGCGAGGCCTGGTCACGGGCATCTTTGCCGCCAGCGCGGCTGCCGGCCAGTTGATCTTCCTGCCCCAGCAGGCGGCTATCGTGGAGACATTCGGCTGGCGCCCCGCGACACTGCTCGTCTCGGCCGTGGCAATCGGCGTAGCTGCCCTGGTGGCGCTCTTCATGCGCGACGATCCGCGCGACATCGGCCTGCGGCCCTACGGCATGCCAGCCTCCGAGGTGCTCGCGCCAGTGCAGGTGCAAGGCAATCCCTTCGGGCTCGCCGTCGATGCGCTGGCCCAGAGCGTGCGCGTCAAGGACTTCTGGCTGCTGGCGGGCAGCTTCGCCATCTGTGGCGCCACCACGGTCGGGTTGATCTCGGTGCACCTGATCCCCGCGTCTGTCGAACACGGATTCGACGAAGTGACCGCGGCGGGCATGTTGGCCGCCATGGGAGCGTTCGACCTGGTAGGCACCACGCTGTCGGGCTGGCTCACCGACCGCATCGACGCGCGCAAGCTCCTGGTCTGGTACTACACGCTGCGCGGGATCGCGCTGCTGTTCCTGCCCGCGGCGTTCGCCAGCGGT
>JAFAWJ010000900.1 GCA_019242065.1 Chloroflexota bacterium | reverse complement strand
ATTTCTGGAGCGCGGCCGCCGCCGCATTCACAGCAAACCCAACGCGCGTGAAATCCGCGCATGCCGGCCCTGGCTCGAAGCCGAGCTCGAGACGATCCACCCCCAGGTCCTGGTGTGCCTGGGCGCCACGGCAGCCCAGGCGCTGCTCGGCCCCTCGTTCCGCGTCACCCAGCAGCGCGGCAAGCCGCTGACTGGCACCCACCTGGCCCCGTTTGTCGTGGCGACGGTGCACCCGGCATCGATCCTGCGCGCACCCGACGACCAGTCCCGCCAGGCCGAGCGTCAAGCTTTCGTGGCCGACCTCAAGCTCGTGCGCGAGCTGCTCGATGGATCGGACAGCGCGGCCAGCACAGCCTGAACCCCCGCGAGATTGCGATCGAAGTCTTCGCTGGTGGGCGTCGAGAGTTCGATCAAAATGCTGCCCAGCCCCACACTCCGCAGCCAGACGTTCAGACTGCCCGTCGCCCGATACGGGTACGGGTTGACCCCCGGCTGCGGCCGCGGGTAGCCGCTCGCGTTCGTGTAGATCGCCGCCAGGCCACTGCCGACTCCGTCAAGTGGACCTAACAGGAACCCGCCCTGGCTGTGATAGTTGACCAGGAACGCCGGCGGATGCGCCGTCAACCATTCGGCCAGCGCGCGCGTCTCGGGTTCTGAAAATGGCTCCGGACCGCCGAGGCCGCGACGAAACTGCGCGTTGGCATCCCACGTGTCGCTCATCCAGTCCGGACCGCCCCAATTCCGATTGGGGTCCACTCCGCTGAGATACTGCCGGCTGTTGATCGCAATCCCGTCTGGATTGTCGACCGGCAAAATATCCAGACCCACGTTGTCAGGCAATGGGTGCTGGTCGTCGCTGAAATAGGCCAGGAGGTCGTTGGCAAGCCAGGCGGAGTTTTGCTCGGGTCCGCCGTCTTGCCCGCCGAGAAGAAACACGCGCGTCGACCCCTGGCCGATGCTGTACACGACGAGCGGCTGCCCGCCCTGCGACGTCCCGACTTGCGTCTGGGTCACTTGCGCCGCCAGCGCCAAATCAGGTCTGCCGAAGGCCCCGATTAAAACCAGCGCCCCAAGCAGAACAACCCGTCGTGCGTTGAAAGCCGCGGCCCACATGCCACCCGCAGTGTGCCACAGCCAGCGGCCCGGAGCCTGGAAGACTCAGGCAGCTGTCGGCAGCGCACTGCGCAGGATGCGCGCCACGTTGGATTCCGCAAAGAACTCGGGAATGGACACCGACCCGGCAATCGTGCTCAAAAACCGCTCCGCCTCGTACTGGTTCTCGCGGAGTGCGCCAAACAACCGCTGCTCCTCGGGCGTCGGCGCTTCGAGTCTGGCCAGCTTGTAGGTGAACTCGTACATCGGCATGACCGCCGCGTTGCGCCGCTGCTCGTAGTCAACCAACGCGGATGTGAGGGACTGCCGCCCGCTGAAGCCAGCATCGACCGCCGTCGCCAGCAGGTCGGCGCCGCGAAAGGCATCCGTAATCCCCTGCCCGGTGGCCGCGTCGCGATGATACCCCGCGTCCCCAACCAGCGCCCAGCCGTCGCCGTACGGCCGTCGGAAATAGAACGGAAACTCGGCTCCCTTGTACGCCGCCACCCGTTGCCCACCGCGAACGCGCTCGGCGAGTCGCGGCGCGCACGCCTGCAGCGTGCGTCGGAAGTGGACGTCGAGCTCGGCGCGCACCATCTCAAACTGGTCGTGTCGCCAACCGATAGCCACGTAGATCAGCCCATCGTTGGTCGGCTCGGCCACCACCGCGCAGCCTTCGCGCGGGTAGATCTCGAGTCCCTCCAGCTCCACGTCACTCCAGTAGCTGTAGTAACCGAACGTGACCGCCGCGCGCGTGTTGTACGTCGGTGCGTTGACGAGCCGCGCAATGCGCGAATGACGTCCATCGGCACCGACCACGATCCGCGCGTATTCTTGGACCATCTGGCCGCGCGTTGAATCTCGGCCGCTGATACCCACAACCTGGTTGCCGTCAGTCAGCACTCTCTCGACGGAGAACCCTTCGCGGACTTCCACCCCGGCCTCGGCGGCCGCCTCGACCAGTGTCGTATCCAGCAGCGTCCGCCGCGGACACAGATCGAAGTCGATTCCGTCGATCGACAGTGGATTACCGGAGAGCGCAAATGGACCGAGATCGAAGGTGACCGACCGGATCTGCGGTCCACCAGTAGCGATCAACCTAGAGAGCAGTCCCCAGCGCTGCGCGGTGGCCAATCCGGCGCGCTGGATGTGGTGCGTGGAGATCGTATCGCTCGGGAAGGTGGCCTGATCCACCAGCAGAACGCGGTAGCCCTTGCGGGCCAGCAACATGGCCGTCGGTGCGCCCGCCACGCGGGCACCAACCACGATAACGTCGTACATGGGTGTTGGGTGAAAGCTCCTTGTGCCGAGACATACGCCAGCCAGAAGGTGGTAGATCAGCCAGTTGCCTGGACCCGGCACATGGGTGCGAGATACCGTGCAAGCAATGCAGCGTAGTACCAACCGAATTCTGACCACGCATGCCGGGCGGCTGCTGGCCTCGAACAATCTTGGACAGATCGCGCCCTCGGCCGGCGCTCGCCCCAGTCGTGACGACCTGGTACCCGCCATCGAAGAAGGCGTCCGCGAAGTCGTCGAGAAACAGGTCGACGCCGGAATCGACATCATCAGCGACGGCGAGGTCGGCAAGATCGGCGGTGTCACCTACTTCGGTCCACGGCTGAACGGCATCGAACGCAAGATCCCGAGCGGCGACGGCCCGGCCATGATGTCCCAGCGCACCAACGAGCGCATCGAATTCGCTGACTTCTACGCATCGCTCGGACAATTTCGCAACGCCAGCCCCGAGCGACTGGTGTGCGTCGGGCCGCTGTCCTTCAAAGGCGAAGCCGAAATCCAGAGCGACATCCAGTTCTTCAAGGACGCCCTCAAAGGCGTCAGCTCGACCGAGCAGTTCATGTGCGCGCTCGCCCCTGGCTGGATCGAGCACGGCCTGTGGAACGAGTACTACAAAACCGATGAAGAGTTCCTGTTCGCGATCGCCGAGGCCATGCGGCCGGAGTACCGCGCCATCGTCGACAGCGGCTTCATCCTCCAGCTGGACGATCCGGGCCTCCCCGACACGTACGACATGATCGTGCCGTCACCCTCCATCGAGGACTACCGCAAGTTCGCGGAAATCCGCGTGGAGGCCCAGAATCACGCCCTCGAAGGCATCCCTGAAGACCGCGTCCGCTACCACATCTGCTGGGGCAGCTGGCACGGACCGCATACGCACGACCTGCCGCTCAAGCACGTGGTGGACCTCATGCTCAAAATTCGCGCGCAGGCCTACTCGGTCGAGGCGGCCAACCCGCGCCACGAGCACGAGTGGAAGGTGTGGCGCGACGTGAAGCTCCCGGACGGCAAGATCCTGATCCCTGGGGTCGTCAGCCACGCGACCAACGTCGTCGAGCACCCCGAGGTCGTCGCCGACCGAATCATCCGCTACGCGGAGGTCGTCGGTAAAGAGAACGTGATCGCCGGTACGGACTGCGGCATGGGCGCGCGGGTGCACATGCAGGTGGGCTGGGCCAAGCTGAAGGCACTCAGCGAAGGCGCCGAGCTGGCCTCGCAGGAGCTGTGGGGCGCCTGAGCGCAAAAGCGTACAAAAAAGAAGAGCGGCCCTGGCAGGTGGGCCGCTCTTCGAAAGGGGATGCGCGAGGGAGTCGCGCGGGTGAGATGTCAGTATTCGCTGTAGATAATACACCATCTCACGGCGTGGCGTAACGGGTACGATGCTGAGATGGCCGAGTGGATCTACTTCATCCATCCACCCCGCGAAAACTTCGCCGCGACCATGACCCCTGCCGAGCGCAGCGCCTGGGACGCCCACTTCCAACGTCTCGAGCGCCTGATGGCCGAGGGCACGCTGATCCTGGCCGGCCCGACCCTGGGTACGCTGAATACCGGCATCGCGGTTATCGACGCGCCCGACGAAGTCGCCGCCCGCCGCATCATGGACGAAGACCCCGCCATCGCCGGCGGCTTTGCCCGCGGCGAGCTGCGCCCCTTCAAAGTCAGCCTGCTGCGCGGCCGCGACTAGCGCATTAGCAGTCCTTGCATGCTCGCCCAGGTCGCAATCTGCGATGCCCTGATTCCAGCGCACGTGCCGAGTACACGTGCCCTTCGTCGAGCCGCGCATGGCTCAGGCTC
>JAFAWJ010000408.1 GCA_019242065.1 Chloroflexota bacterium | reverse complement strand
CGGCATCAATCGCGACAAGGACGCGCGGGCCGTCTTGCGGCCGCTGCTCCAGCTGGCCGATCGCGTGTGGGCGACGCAGACCGCCGACAACCCGCGTGCCCTGCCTGCCGCCGACCTGGCACGCCTGTGTCGGCGGCGGGGCCTGCAGCCTGTCATCCAGCCCGATGTGGCCGCCGCCCTGGCGGAGGCGCGGCAGCGGCCGGGTGGGATCGTGTGCGTCACTGGCTCTCTCATGCTCGTCGGCCAGGCGCGCGGCGCCCTCGGCTTACCGGTGCCCGAGACCCTCTGGACGCAGGCGGCAAACGGGTCCAGAATATAAGGGAGGGATAAGGAGCCGGGCTATGGTTCAGTTGCAAAGCCACTCGTATGGGATGCACGGTGTTGGGACTGAGACGCGCCAGCTGTACATGATCCTGTACCCCAAGGAGCTCGAGGACGAGATCATCCAGACGCTGGAAGCGACTGGCGTTCCGGGCTATACCGAGATGCCCAAGATGGTCGGCCGCGGCCGACATACCAGGCACTTCGATAACTCGATCTGGCCTGGGTCGACGGGCTGCGTGTTCACCGTGCTGTCGCCGCTCGAAGCGCAGGCGCACCTGTTGCCGACGTTCGAGGCGCTGGCGGCCAATCTGGACGCGCGCAGCAACGGCCTGTACGGCCTGCACATCTTCGCGCTGCCCTGCGAGCAGCTCATCTGACCTTTTTCTTCTGTAACTCGCTCTACCTCGCGGCCGTCGTCGCGGGCTCAGCCTCGCCCACCACGGGCGTCTCACTGCCAACCGCCAGCCAGGAGTAGGCAAAGCCCGCCAGCGCGGCGCCCACGATCGGCGCCAGCCAGAACAGCCACAGCTGCGCCAGCGCCCAGCCGCCGACGAAGACCGCTGGCCCGGTACTGCGCGCGGGATTCACCGACAGGTTGGTCACCGGAATACCAATCAGGTGGATCAGCGTCAGCCCCAGGCCAATCGCGATAGGCGCGAAGCCCTTGGGCGCCCGTCCGTCGGTGGCACCCAGGATGATGACCAGGAACATGAACGTCAGCACAACCTCGGTGATTGCGCCAGACAGCAGCGAATACCCACCGGGCGAGTGCTCGGCGTAGCCGTTGGCGGCCAGGTTGCTCTGGGTAATGTCGAAGCCGGGCTTGCCACTGGCGATCAGGAGCAGGATGCCCGCCCCGATGATGCCGCCAATGACCTGCACGACGATATACGGCACCAGGTCGCGCGCCGGGAAGCGCTTTCCCGCCCACAGACCGATCGATACGGCTGGGTTCAGATGGCACCCCGAGATGTGCCCGATGGCATACGCCATGGTCAGCACCGTGAGCCCGAAGGCCAGGGCCACACCCAGAAAGCCGATGCCGAGATTCGGAAAGGCCGCTGACAGCACAGCCGCGCCGCACCCACCGAAGACCAGCCAGAGCGTCCCGATAAACTCCGCCGCAAGCCGCTTCGTTAAAGGCATGTGTTCCTCCAGAGTCGTTCAGAGGATGCGTCGGTAACTCCTCAGTTCTTGCTCAGTAACAGCCGCGGAGTACACGCGACACCTGGCACACGCGCGGGATTTCGGGTACAACGCGCGCAGCATGTTCAGGGCCGGCACAGACCCGGCGCAGGTGCTGCGTGACGCTGGCCTGCGGGCCACGCCACAACGCCTCGCGATCGCGCGGGAAGTGCTCGGGCGCAATCATCCGACCGCGGGCGAGGTCTTCGAGGCCGTGCGGGCCGAGTATCCGACGATCGGGCTGGGGACCGTCTATGCGGCGCTCAACACGATGAAGGAGCGCGGACTGGTCAGTGTGCTGCCCGTGGCCGACGCGGTGCGCTTTGACGCGAATGTGCTGCCGCACGCCAATCTGATCTGCACACAGTGCGGCACGATCGTCGATTTCGACGACTGTCAGGATGTGCTCGAGCAGTTGCGCGACCGTACGCGCCAGGCGGGCGGCTTCACGTTCGCCGCCGAGCGCCTGGACCTGTACGGCACGTGCGCCGCCTGCCGCGCACGCCGCGGCTGACCTGACAACGACAATTCCCGACTGGGTCTTCGGCCTGTGGCCCCGCGACTCACCTGTGGTGGGATCCCGAACTCACGAGACGGCTAGCGTCTCAGTTCCCGTGTCACCGCCTCGACAATAGCGTCGCCGACCGCGGAGGTGGTAGCGGTTGTCTCACCTGGCTTCGCAATGTCCGGCGTCCGCAGGCCAAGCTCGATCGCATCGTCCACGGCGCGCTCCACGGCTTTCGCCTCCCGCTCCAGCAGCAGCGAGTACCGCAGCAGCAGCGCCAGTGACTGAATCGCGGCAATCGGATTGGCCACGCCCTTGCCCGCGATGTCGGGCGCCGTCCCGTGAATCGGCTCGTACAGCCCGCGATAGCCACCATGCCGATTCCGCGCCGCCCCGAGCGAGGCACTCGGCATCAGCCCCATCGATCCGGCCAGCACAGCAGCTTCGTCGGTAATCAGGTCACCAAACAGGTTGTCGGTCACGATCACGTCGAACGCCGACGGCCGATACAGCAGGTGCATGGCGAGGGCATCGGTGAGGATCGCCTGGAACTCGACGTCGGCGTACTCGTCGGCCACCCGTCCGGCCACGTCGCGCCACAAGCGAGAGGTGGCCATGACGTTCTGTTTGTCGGCCACGTGCACCTTCTTGCGGCGACCGCGGGCCAGCTCGAACGCCATGCGCACCGTGCGCTCGACCTGTGGCTCGGTGTACGCGGTGGTGTCGACGGCGCGCCACATGCCGCGCTCGTCCTGCCAGTACTTCTTGGGACGCGCGAAGTAGGTACCCGCGACGAGCTCGCGGATGAACAGGACGTCGGCGCCCTGGACGATCTCGGGCTTGAGCGGCGACAGGTGCACCAGCGCTGGCTGCATGCGGGCTGGTCGGAGGTTGGCGAAAGTGCCCAGGGCGGCGCGCATGCCCAGGATGGCCTGTTCGGGGCGCACCGCGGCTTTGGGGTCGTCCCACTTGGGGCCGCCGACGGCGCCAAACATGACCGCGTCCGAGCGTTTGGCGAGCGTGATGGTCTCCTTGCGCAGCGCCGTCCCATAGGTGTCGATCGCGGCGCCGCCGACGAGGTCGTCGGTCAGCTCAAAGCGGTGGTCCGTCGCCGCCTCGATGGCGCGAAGTACCTTGACCGATTCGGCGACGACCTCGGGCCCAATCCCATCACCGCCGAGAACCGCGAGTCGATAAGTTGTCATCGGTACACGTGGACGAAGGCGTCAAAGACGCCGTCGGCGGCGCGGCGACCGTGGTTGGCGAGTTGCACCAGGTCGGCGTCGGTCAGCTCCGACTTGTCATCGCTCAGCCGCTTGAAGCCCGTGAAGGCGTGATTCAGCTCGTCCTGGGTCAGCAGCAGGCCAAGCTGCTCCAGCCGCGCGCGCAGGGCACCCTTGAGCACGTCCTGGGGCATGCCCGCGTCATTGCCGAACGCGTTCACGCCCACGACTGCCTTGTTGGGCTGCACGAGGACGCCAGTGAACTGCTGCAGCAAGCTGCTGGTCGGTACCAGCTGCTCGAGCTGAACGCCGTGCTCCACGTGATGATGATCGCGGCGGACCGTCAGGGCCATCACCAGCTCTTCGAGTGCCGCGTTGCCGGCGCGCTCCCCGATGCCGTTGATGCAGCACTCGACCTGGCGCGCGCCCGCGCCGATCGCCGCCAGGCTGTTGGCCACGGCGAGGCCCAGGTCGTTGTGACAATGAACGGAGATGGTCGCCTGGTCGATGTTGGCCACGCGCTCGCGCAGGTAGGTGACCAGCAGGACCAGCTCGTCAGGCTGGGCGAAGCCCAGGGTGTCGGGGATATTGACGGTGGTGGCGCCCACGTCGATCACCGATTCGAACACCTCGGCGACGTACGCCCAGTCTGCTCGGGTGGCGTCCATGGGCGAGAACTCGACGTCGGCGGTGTAGCTCCTGGCGCGCGCCACCATGGCCACGGCGCGCGCTTTGGCCTGCTCGCGGCGCAGACCTTCGAGGTGCATGTCGGCGGTGGGCAGAAAAGTGTGGATGCGCGGCCGCTCGGCGGCGCGGATGGCCTCCCAGCACTGGTCGATGTCGGCGGGGACGGCCCGCGCCAGGCCGGTGATGATCGGCCCGCGGACCGAGCGCGCGATCCGCTGGACCGCCTCGAAGCTCTCAGGGCTGACCGCGGGGAATCCGGCCTCGATGGCGTCCACGCCGAGCCGCGCCAGCTGGTGGGCCAGTTCGATCTTTTGGGGCGTGGTGAGGCCGAAGCCGGGCGCTTCCTCACCGTCGCGGAGTGTCGTATCGAGGATGTTGACGTAGTCGCCCATCGTGGTTATCCCGTCGTGGTGGTGAGGCCCTGTTTGTTCATGAGCGACCGCAGGTCCTGGCCAACCTTCTCCATCGGATCGTTGGCCGCCTCCTCGCGGTACTTCGTGAAGTTCGGCCGCCCGAGCTCGTTTTCGTCGAGCCAGCGATGGGCGAAGGTCCCGTCCTGGATCTCCTTGAGCACCTCACGCATGCGCGCCTTGACCGACGCGTCGATGATCCGCGGCCCTGAGACGTAGTCGCCAAACTCGGCCGTATCGCTCACCGAGTAGCGCATGCGCGCCATGCCGCCCTCAAACATCAGGTCGACAATCAGCTTCATCTCGTTCAGGCACTCGTAGTAGGCGACCTCGGGCTGATAGCCGGCCTCGACCAGCGTCTCCCAGCCTGCCTTGATCAACGAGGTAATCCCGCCGCACAGGACCGACTGCTCGCCGAACAGATCGGTCTCGGTCTCTTCCTTGAAGGTGGTCTTGATCAGACCGGCCTTCGCCGAGCCGACCGCGTTGCCGTACGCGAAGGCCAGCGGCCAGGCGTTGCCCGTGGCGTCCTGCTCGACGGCGACTAGCGATGGCACGCCTTTGCCTTCGACGAACAGCTCGCGCATGCGATGGCCGGGCGCCTTGGGCGCCACCATCCAGACGTCGACGCCCTCGGGCGGCTGGATCTGCTTGAAGTGGATGTTGAAGCCGTGGGCCCAGACCAGCGACTTGCCGGGCGTGACCTGCGGCAGGATCTGCTCCTGGAAGACGCGGCGCTGTCGCTCGTCGGGGATGAGCAGGACGATGACGTCGGCCTGTCGGACGGCATCGGCTACCTCGGCGACCTGGAGGCCCGCCTGTTCGGCGGCTGCCCAGGACTTGGATCCCTGATACAGGCCGACCATGACGTCCAGGCCCGAGTCGTGGGCGTTCAGCGCGTGGGCGTGGCCCTGACTCCCATAGCCGATGACGGCGATCTTTTTGCCTTTGAGGGGATCGATCGGTGCATCCGCCTCGGTATACACATGAGCGGTCAAATCAAAAGGTTCCTTTCACAAACCCGGTCCTTACCAAGCGGCGTAGTGACGTTCGTTTCACCAACCCGGTCCTCACCAACGTGAGTGACGGTTCGACAAGACCGATGCTGTCAGCCGACAACGTGACGTCTCGACAAGATCGAACCTCTCAACTGACGAGCTTGAGGCGGTCGGCGCGATCCGTGCGACCGGCCGCCTGACCGCGTGTCATGGCCACGACGCCCGTCCGCACGAGCTCCTTGATGCCGTATGGCTTGAACAGATCGATCAGACTGTCCACTTTGACCGTGGGACCAGTCACTTCGATCATGAGCGAGCCCGTGGCGACGTCCACCACGCGCGCGCGATAAATGTCGGCGATCTGCATGACCTCGGCACGTTGCGGGGCCGTCTTGCAGCTGACCTTGACCAGCGCCAGCTCGCGCTCGACGCGGGGATCCTCGCTCAGGTCGCTGACTTTGCGCACCTCGACGACTTTGTAGAGCTGTTTGGTGACCTGTTCGACGGCGCTACGGGCGCCGTCGACGACCATCGTCAGCCGCATGATGCCGGGTTCGTTGGTACGTCCGATCGACAGGCTCTCGATGGCGAACGAACGTTGGCGGAACAGGCTCAAGACACGATTGAGGGTTGCCGAGCCCTCTTCGACGGTGGCCACCAGGGTGTGTTTGCTCATCGATCGCTCCCATCCTTCGGACTTGGGCCGGCGGCGGCCAGGACTCGGTCGCGGGTGGCCTCGTAGGGGGTATCCGGCAGCACGTCGCCGAGCGACGCGCCGCTGAGCACCCACGGGTAGACGTCCTCACCGCGGGCGACGCGGAATTCGATGATCGCCGGGCCCGGATAAGCCAGGGCGCCATCGATCGCGTCGTCGAGCTGCCCCGGCTCGGTCGCCCGCCAGGCCGGGATGCCATACGCCTGCGCCAGCTTGATGTAGTCGGGCCCGCCCGCCAGGTCCACCTCGACCAGGTTGCCGCGATATTGCACCTGCTGCTGTTGACGGACCATGCCCAGGTATTCGTTGTTGAGCAGGGCGATCTTGACGGGTACGCGGTGCACGGCCAGGACCGCGAGCTCCTGGAGCGTCATCTGGAAGCAGCCGTCGCCGATGACGCACCAGACCTGTTTGTCAGGGCGGGCCATCTGGGCGCCGATGGCGGCTGGCAGCGAGTAGCCCATCGTGCCGAGCCCGCCCGAGGTGATGAACGAGTACGGCTGGGTGTACTCGAAGTGCTGGGCGGCAAACATCTGGTGCTGCCCGACGTCGGCCACGATGACCGCTTCGCCGCGGGTCGCGCGATTGATGGCTTGGATGACCTGCGGCTGGTACAGCTCGCTGGTGTCCGCCGGGTAGCACTTGGGTGGGTACTGCTCGCGCCACTCGGCGATCTGGGCGAGCCACTCGGCGTGGTCCTGGAGTGTCTCGGTCTGGATCTCGGGTTCGAGCTTGCGCAACACCCGTCGCACGTCGCCGACGATCGGAACGTCGACACGGACGTTTTTGCCGATCTCGGCCGGATCGATGTCGACGTGGACGATCTTGGCGTGCGGCGCGAAGCCGGTGAACTTGCCACAGGCACGGTCATCCATGCGCATGCCGATGGAGATGACCAGGTCCGAGTGGTGAACGGCGTAATTGCAGTGCACCCAGCCGTGCATGCCCAGCAATCCGAGCGAGAGCGGGTGGTTCTCGGGGAAGCTGGAGATGCCGAGCAGGGTGGTCATCACGGGGATGCGCGTTTTTTCGGCGAAGGCGCGCAGCTCCTCCCAGGCGCCCGAGAGCAACACGCCCTGGCCGGCGATGATCACCGGTCGCTGGGCGCGCTCGATCAATCGCGTGGCCTCTTTGACCTGGCGCATGTTGGGCTCCAGGGTGGGCTGGTAGCCCGGCAGATCGACCGACGTCGGGTAGCCGTTCCAGTCGTAGTCGGTCAGCAGCACGTCCTTGGGCACGTCGACGTGGACTGGCCCGGGCCGACCGGTGCGCGCCAGATGGAAGGCCTCGCGGATGACGCGCGGCAGGTCTCGGCCGTTGCGCACGAAGTAGTTCTGCTTGGTGATTGGAATGGTGATACCCGTGATGTCGGCTTCCTGAAACGCATCGGTGCCGATCATGCTGTTGGGCACGTTGGCAGTGATGGCCACCAGGGGAACCGAGTCCATGTGCGCGTTGCCGATGCCGGTGACCAGGTTGGTTGCACCCGGGCCACTCGTGGCGAAGCACACGCCCACCGTGCGCTGTTCTTGCGATTTGCTCAGCGAGGCTGCCGCGCGGGCGTACCCGTCGGCCATGTGCGCGGCGCTTTGCTCGTGGCGCACGAGCACATGCCGCAGATCAGGAAATTCAGGCAGCACGTCGTACAGCGGCATGATGGCGCCACCCGGCAGGCCGAAGACCGTCGAGACGCCTTCTTCGACAAGCGACTGACATATGGCGCGTGCACCGTTCAAGCGCATTCGATGTCCTCTCCTTTTGAGTCGAGCGTTGAGTCGAAGCGCGCCATTGCGCTTAACAAAAAAATCCTCGCCTCCTGTACAGAGGCGAGGTCAGTTCTCGCGGTACCACCCTGTTTGTTGCTCTCGGCGAAGATATCGTCCGCCACCCCGGCGCGGCCTACTCACCTGTGCTGCGCACACGCTTTCTCCCGCACGGCTCAGAGGCGAGTTCAGGAACCTGCCTGCACCGGTCTTTCACCATCCGCCGGCTCTCTGGGGCAGAGCCACAGCTCCGTACTGCTCCTCGTCAACGCCTTACTTGTATGCAGTTGTTTGCGCCGAACCATACACGGTTCGTTCACTCGATCTCAACCCCCTACACTCTGGCGGAACACATGCAGGCAAGCACGCATCGGATCTTGACCACCCACGTCGGCAGCCTGCCGCGGCCCAAGCCCTTGCTGGACCAGATGCGCAACCTGCTCGACGGGCGGGGCGACGACTTCGACTATGGCGATGCGCTGCGTGAGGCGGTGGTCGACAGCGTGCGGCAGCAGGTGGCGCACGGCATCGACGTCGTCACCGACGGCGAGCAGAGCAAGACCGGCTTCTCGCGCTACATCACCGAGCGGCTTGACGGCTTCGAGTCACGGCCCAGGCCGGCCGGCGCGGGCTTTGCCCCCGAGGTGGCAGATTTTCCCGAGTATTACGAACAGTACTTTCGACGGGCCATGTATGGCGGGGCGGTGGCGCAGGCGACGACGCTGGAGTGCGTCGGGCGTGTGACGTACGTCGGTCAGGAGTTGCTCGCCCGCGACATCGGCAATCTCAAGGAAGCTACCCGCGGCAGTGAGGTCGAGGACATCTTCATGCCCGCCGTGGCCCCCAGCGGCGTCGGCCGCAATGCGTATTACGAGACCGACGAGGAGTTCTACTTCGCCGTGGCGGACGCGCTGCACGTCGAATATCAGACGATCGTCGACGCTGGCTTTGTGCTGCAGGTGGACGATCCGTTCCTGTCTGAGCTGTTCAGCTACGCGGGGTTGCCGGCTGACGAATGCCTGGAGCGGGGTGAGCTGTACGTGGCAGCCCTGAACCGTGCTTTAGCTGGCATCCCTCAAGACAAGATTCGCTATCACACGTGCTACGGGATCAACGAGGGTCCGCGCGTGCACGATGCGCCCCTCTCTGAGCTGCTGCCTTTGCTGTTGAAGATCAATGCCGGCGCGTATTCGTTCGAGGCTGCCAACGCGCGGCACGAGCACGAGTACCACCTCTGGGAGCGCGCTGGGCTGCCTGATGAGAAGCTGCTGATTCCAGGGGTGATCACCCACAGTGGTGCGATCGTCGAGCATCCTGAGCTCGTGGCCGAGCGGATCAGTCGCTACGGGAGGATCGTTGGCCGAGAGCGAGTGCTGGCCGGCGCGGACTGCGGCTTTTCCTCGCAGGCGACGTACAACCCCGAGATTCACCCCAAAGTGATGTGGGCCAAATTCGACGCTCTGGCCGAAGGCGCCCGCCTGGCCTCCGAGTCACTCTGGTCCTGATTTGGGATTGATCTAGTCGTCGAGCGCTTCGCGGGCGAAGAGGGCGATCGCTGCGTCGTCCTGGGGCGGATGATGCAGGCCACCGCGCACGTCGCGGTAATGCCGCTCCAGCGGCAACGAGCGGTCCATCGCCGAGCCGCCCACGAGGCGCATGGCCTGCTCTGCCACACTCACCGCGGTGTTGCTGGCCACGACCTTGGCCGCCGCCAACGCGGCCAGCATGTCAACCGAGGGCGCCGCGGACCACATCCGCGCTGTGCTGACCAGCAGTCCGCGCGCTTCGAACAGCGCCAGGTCCATGCGACCCGCCCGATCCCGAATCGAGGGCAGCGTCGAAATGCTCTTGCCACCCAGCGCCGTCGGTTTTCGCGACCTGGCGAAGCCGAGAGCAAAATCGCGCGCCGCCTCGGCCACCCCCAGGTACACGGCGGCGACCGTCAGCGACCAGGCGCGCTCGTGCGGCAGCGGATCGGGCGCCGGCGTATCCCGCGGCAGCTCGGCGTCGGCCGGCACGAAGACCTCCTCCAGCACCAGCGTGTGGCTGGCGGTCGCGCGCATGCCCAGGGTGTCCCAGCTGGGCTCGATGCGCACCCCTGCGGTGGACATCGGCACCAGAAAGCTACCCAGGTACGGCTCGCGTTCTGAGACACCAATCGCGGCCGACACGACGCCCCAGCGCAACACGGTCGAGCCACTCGAGAACGACTTGCGCCCGTTGAGCACGAAGCCACCGTCCACGCCAGTGGCTTGCGTTGCCGGCAGCCCGCCGCGCGACGGGCTGCCCATCTCCGGCTCACTTGCCAGACTGTTGATCAGCGCCCCGTTGCCCGAGCGCGCGGCGCAGACGTCCCGAGCCACGCGCTCGAACACCCCGGCCGGCCAGACGCCCGCGTCGCGCACGCGTCCCAGCAGGGCGCAGTGCATGCCGACCACCAGGGCCAGCGAGGCGTCACCGCGGGCAAGCTCGAGATTTCCGAGGACCATCTCGGCCACCGTCGCGCCCTCGCCGCCGAATCCAGATGGCAGGACCAGCGCGAGGTACCCGTTGTCCGCCAGCGTCGCCAGACCCTCGACGGGAAATGTCCCAGCGCGGTCATGCCGCGGCGCGTGCTCGGCCGCGATCAGCGCGGCCGAGCGGGCCAGCTCGACCATGCGAGCTTCACGTTCGGTTTGAGCCGCGAACGGGGCCGGGTAGGGCACCCCTTATAAAAAGACGCTCAGGTGGTTTCGACAGACGCCGGCAGCCGCTGTTTGACCGCCGCGACGATCGTCGAATTGTCGGGGAAGCCACCTTCGCGATACATCGAGTGCACGACTTCGCCATTGATCGCGACGTCGAACGAGCCTTCGTACCAGGGCACCAGCTCGATTGACGTGAGCTCGTGCGTAAAGGCTTTCATGAGCGCTTCGGCCAGCGACAGGGTTTGCGTCTCGTAGCCACACTCGGCGCAATACGTGATCGTGACCTTGAGTCCAGAGCTCTCAGCCATCGATCAGGCCGGCTGCTTCGCGACGCCGTGTTGCGCCACCTCGCGGATCTCGCGAACGACCTCGGAGTTGGAGAAGGGCTTCGTCTCGGTACGGATCGAGGCCGCGCCCTGCTGCACCTGGGTGCGGACGTTTTCGGGCAGCTCGGCGATCGGGCGGCTCGGATCGCCCCAGTCCGCATGCGCCGCGTACTGCGCCTGGCGCTTTTCCTCGCGGAGTTTTGTCACTGACTCCGGTCGTTCGATCCAGATGCCGACCTCTTTGTACTGCCCGTCCAGGAAGATCAGCGTGGGAATGGACTTGAACTGGCCCTGGTTCAGGTGCTCGTCCATGACCGTTTCGCCGGGCTGCTGATCGCGCAGGAGCACGCGCACGTTCAACTTGCCGCCAGCTTCCTTCTCGAGGCGACCCAGGATGGGCAGGTTGGCGACCACATCGCCGCACCAGTCCTCAGCCAGCGCCAGCACGTTCAGCGTCTCGGGCAGACCTCTGAAGGCCGCGACGTCGTCGGCGGAAAGCTGCACATCCTTTTCGTTCTGCTCGAATTGCTCCTTGTTCCGCGTCATCTGCGCCTTGTACGCGTCGTAGGTCATCCCTGCGTCGAACTGTTCGCGAGTGACAGCCATCAGCGATTCGCTCCCATATCCGCGTTGTAACACTCGCGGCTGGGGAGGCATTCCCAAGCGCGCGTTCAGCTGGCCGGCGTAGAACACTGCCATGCAGTCGGATCGGGCGCCGCGCGTGCTGATCATCCCCGGGCTCAACGGTGATCCTGGCATGCTGCTGCGTGCTGCTCCGCTGCTCTTCCCGGGCTGGCAGCCGGTCGCCTTCAACCATCACCGTGACCTGGCCTCGGGTGGCGTTCAGGGCCTCGCCGTACGGGCGCTCGACTGCCTGCTGTCCGACAGTGCTGACGCGGGCCCGGTCTACGTCTGCGGTGAGTCCTTCGGCGGGACCGTGGCGCTGACCCTGGCGCACATGGCGCCCGAACGCATCGCCGGTCTGCTCCTGTTTTCGACATTCGGCTGGTACCCATCTGCCC
>JAFAWJ010000307.1 GCA_019242065.1 Chloroflexota bacterium | reverse complement strand
ATCGGCCAGCTCGGCGAGCTGACGCTTCAACTCGGCCAGCTCGGCGTCGACCGCCGTAGCAGCCTGCATGTCGGCCAATTCCTGCTCGAGCGGATCCTCGACGTCGACGGGTCCGAGCCCGCCCGTGTCGATCAAACTGGTGAGCGCCGCGGCGCGCGCTGAGAGCTGGTCGATGCGCTCTTCGGAGCGAACGACCGCCAGGCCGAGCTCGACCTCGCCCTCCGGTGCCAGGCCAGCCAGCGCTTCGCCGACGCTGACCTCGGCCTCAGCCGCCGCGTAGCGCGCCGCGGCCACGTTGCGTCGGACGCGGAAGCGGTCGACGCGTTGGGCGAGCTGCTGCTGGGCGGCCGTGAGCCGCTCCTCCTCGGCCACTAGCTCGGCTCGCTGCCGCTCGAGTGCGCCGATCTCGGCCAGGCTGGCCTGCTTGCGCTCCAGCGCCTGACGGGCGAGCGCTTCGCGCTCCGCGCGCAGGGCGCGGCGAGCCTGGTCTTCCAGGTGTTCGACGCGTGCGCGCAGACGGTCCAACTGGCGGTCGAGCTGAGCGCGCGCCGCCGCGACCTCGACCAGGCCACGTCTGACGGTGTGCAGGTGCAACTGCTGCTGGCCGTAGGCATAGTCGAGGATCTCGCGCGGATCCTCCGCCTGGTCCAGTGCGGCGCCGGTCTTGACGTTGAAGAACAGCGCCAACCGCGAACGAAAGTTGCGCATGATCGCTGCGGGCCTCCCTTGGTCCCGCTGCGCACAGCCTGACGCCTGGCAGGTGCCACTCACGTTGCGGAAGGTGCCATTAGCTGCCACCTGGGCTGACGGTAGACTCCCGGCGCGGCATGGCCTGGCTCAACGACGGCACCGTGCAGGGTTGGCTGCTCGGCAGCGGCGCGGTGCTGGTATGGGCGCTGGCGCTGTACGTCGCGTCGCGGGCGCCGGGTCGCCGCGCATCGGTCCTGGCCGCGGCGGCGATGTTGTGCCTGGCCGTGTATCTGGGTGGCGAGGCGCTCGGCGCGCTGGCGCCCGACGTGGCCGACTGGTCGAGCTGGGTGCGCCGCACCTGGTGGGCGCCGTGCCTGGCGCTGCCGTTGTGGCTCGGTCTCAGCCTGGCGCTGGCCGCCGACGAGGGGCCGTCGCGCCTGGCCGCCTGGGCGCGCCGCTGGTGGCTGCCGTTGACCCTGCTGGCGCTGGGGATCGGCGGGGTCTTTGGTGGCGTGGGTGTGGCCTCGAACCTGGTGCAGGACTGGTCGGCGCCATTCAGTGTCGGGGCGAGCGGACTTGCAGGTGGCGAAGGCGTCCGCCACCACCCACCCGGGCCGCTGCTCGGCGCATTTCAGGTTTTCACGCTGGTGTGCGTCATGTGGGCCACGCTGAACCTGGTCAGCGTCTGGCGCAGCAGCCCGCGCGGAACGCCGCTGCGGGCGCGCTTCGCCTGGTTCAGCGCCTCGGCGGTCCTGTTCCTGGCTGGTGGGGCCTGGGTGGCGCTCGGCAGCGGGCTGTACCTGCTGGTGGGCTTGCCCGGCCAGGCGCTGCTGATTGCCGGCATGCTGATCCTGGGCTGGACGATGGCCCGCTACGGTGCCCTGCTCGCCGGCGAACAGGTGCTGGGCGACTTCCTGGCGTACGCCGCGACGATGCTGGGCATCGTCGGGCTGTACGGGGCGATCATCCTGACGCTGGCGCCGGACTACGCGTGGCTCGAACGAGGGTTGCCGCTGCTGCTGGTGATCATGGCGACCCACGTGGCGGTTGACACGCGCGGGCACCTGCTGGAGCGCAGGCTGTACGCACCCGGTCTGGGAGTCCTGCGGGCCCAGCTGCGCGACCTTGGCAACCGCGTGGTGCGCCAGCCCGACGAGCTCAGCGCGCTGGCAGACGTGCGCGAGTCGCTGGACCAGCTCTTACGCGAGCAGCCGCGGTCCTCGGACGCGGTGCAGCCCGCGGAGCTGCGCGTCCTGGTGGAGGGCGCCCTGCGTCACCTGAACGAGCTGCCCGCGCTGGTGCGCCATCCCCTGCTGGCGTATCTGCCGCGTCTAGCTGAGCAGGGCGGCACGCCCCTGGAACAGGCCGCCCACGTGCGCCAGGAGCTGGAGCAAGCGATCGAGCGCCTGCGGCCGTCCGGAGCGCGACCGTCGCCCGGTTCGAGCGCGATCGGGGGCTGGACGCACTACCTGGTGCTGAAAGAGGCGTACGTGGACGGGCGGCCCAACAAGCAGATCATGCAGCGCTACGCCCTGAGCGAAGGCACCTTCCATCGCGCCCGACGCCGGGCGATCGATGCGCTGGCCGCCGACCTGGCATCACGTGGCGGCGTGGCGGAGGCCGTCCGCCAGTAGGGGCGCGACGCGTTGGACCGAGTAGCTGGCCGCGACAACCTCGCGTCCGGCCACGCCAAGCCGCGCGCGCAACCCCGTATCGCCGATCAGCGCTCCTAGGTGGTCCAGCCATTCAGCCGTGGAGCCAGCCAGCAAGCCGTTCTCGCCGTCGCGGATGACCGATCCCGCCAGCCCGACGCGGGCGCTCACGGCCGGCACGCCGAGCGCCAGGTATTGGAGCAGCTTGAAGGGGAACTTGGCCCGCTCGAACGGCGAGTCGTCCAGCGGCACCAGGCCGATGTCGAACTCGGCCAGATCTTGCAAGGCCGTGGCCGCGCACCATGGTCGCGCCTCGACGGGCACGCCTGGCAGGCGCAC
>JAFAWJ010000225.1 GCA_019242065.1 Chloroflexota bacterium | reverse complement strand
TGCAGCTCGACATGGGCCTCGTCGCTGGTCTGGGCCGCCGCGTCGCTGGCGTGTGTCTGGTGCTCGCCAGCAACATGCTTCTCGCCCGCTGCAGCTGGGTGGCGATGCGGCACCGTTGCGTCGCTTGGGTCAGTCATGGTCGATCGGTACTCCCTTCAAAATGCCCATTGGAGGCAGCCACGCATGTGGCTGGCAGCACTCGGTCCGAGCGGGTGGGCTCGGGCTTGCGGCGTCTGTCGTGATTAAGACAACGCCCAGCGCGATCTGGTTCCCGGGTCACCTCCTATCAGCCGTATGCGCGATGAATCAGGTGTTGAGCTGAGGCGTACAGCGAGGCACGCGGCGTGCCACACCGGCGCAGCCGAGGGATTCAGTCAATTCCCAGGCAGCAGACTCCCCGCAAGCTTGTCTTTCATTAACGCTTTCTTTGTCTCCGTTGCACCCGTGATGGGCGCGTGTCATGCTGACCCGGCTCGAGTCCAGGTCCCTCCTCGACTGCTGATTCCGGTTCTCGAGTCTGAGCCGGAATCCATTCGACGGAAAGCTCCTCATGCTTGAGGTCTGTCGTGAGGATGCGCTCCTCGGTTAGTGACCTGGGCGTGAGCGTCAGCTCCTCGACGACGACCGGCTGCTTCCGAACCGTAGCTCGCTCACCGTACTCCGCAATGACGTACTCTTGTGACGCGCGCGGCTCGCTCGGTGCAGGGCGCACGTCGACCGTCTCCTCGACGATGACGATTTCTTCGTGATGGAGATGTACGGGCACACTCGCCTGTGCCTGCACAACACCGGTCCTGACCTCCACATGGCCAACTTCGCGCGGCTCGACCTGCACGCGCAGCCCTTCTTCATGCAGCTCCAGCCGTTGCGGGGCTGAGCCCGCGGGATCGACGGATGCTGCTTCAGTTTCGGCTCCCACCGGCCGGGATGAATCAGGTGCAGGTGCGCTGTCTGCAGGGTCCTTCTCACCGGCAACCGGGACGAAGGCAACGTGCGCGTCTTCTCGCCGCACGGTTTCGGTAACCGTGTGCACGTCGTCGATCAGTCGCTTACTGATGACCAGTTCGCGTCTGACAATTGGATGCCTGGTAAGGACCAGTTCTTCTTCGATCAGCGGCACCCGCAGGCTTTCGCCAGGTTTGAGCTTGGCAAGGTCCTCCGCCAGCAAGTCCACCGGGGCATCAACCTCAGCGCTCGCCAGGCCCGCGGTTGGCACACGCTCCAGGCTCATCTCTTCGCGGCGGACTTCGACCTCGAGTGTGCGGACCTCAGCGATGACTCTCCGCTTCAACCGTGCGACGGCGACCAGCACCACCTCGGTATCGACCCGCAACTCCTCGGCGTGCAGTTCCACGTTGACGGCCGCCGCCGCCTCGTCGCCCGGAGCGCCTGGCAGATCCTCCGACCTCACGCCTGCTCGGGTGGGGATGGTTGTGAAGTACCAGGCTGGGCCGACGGCATCGAAGACTGTGCAGCGGACCATGCGTTGAAGGCCGCGTCGCTGGCGGTGTTCTTCAGCGTGTCCGGCAGCGGTGCGGAGTCGATCGTTTCGGAAATGCGCTGGGCGCTCGCGCTCACGCGCTCGGCCGCGGTCTGCTGCACCTGCGCCAGCCACGGCGCCTTGCCCTGGCGTACCTCGGCCAGCCACTGGCGCCCACGTTCGGTCTGCGTCAGCCACAACACCGAAGCGCCGACACACACACCCATCAAGAAACGCATCCTGTCTCCTTTATGTTCGATTCAATCCGCTTGTTCAGGGCTTCGGCCGGTCCTCGTCACGCTCGAGCCGTGTATCAGAGCGACGCCGCTCGACGTCACCAGGAACATCTCCTTCACGTTGCACGTCCAGCTCTTCACGGCGAATGGTGCCCGTGACAGATTGGGTCTCCTGGACGGCGCGTGTGCCGACCTCCACCTCTTCGTAGACCGTGGCGCGCTTCTCGAGGGTCACCTGGTCTTCGTGCACCGGCACCTCGATGGTTCGGCCGCTCTCCGCCATCGGCTCGTCCGATGGACGTCCATCAACGGCGTGGCGTTCGACGTAGACTTCTTCGCGTGTGAGTGGCACTTCCACGGACCGCTCTTCACTGACGACGTTGGTCTCCAGGCGTACACGGCCGGTCTCAACGCGCCGCTTTCGCGGGATCAACTCTTCTTCGCGCAGCTGCATCCGGTCGCGGCGTACGCCGTCAACCTCCCTGACATCCGCATCTGAGGCAGTGACTGAGCGCGGAGCCGCGGGCATGGTGCGTTCCGTGGTCATATCCGGCTCCGCTTCCAGCAGGGCCGCATCCTCCGGCGCTGCATAGCGGGTCGGTGCCTCGGCATAGCCGAGCTCATCCAACTGCTCCCTGGGCACGCGCAAGTAGACCTTGTCAGCCTCGACATGACTGATGGCGCTGAATGGGATGTGGTGCTCGGGGCCCAGTCCGAGGAAGCCAGTGGGCACGCGCAGGTAGCCGCCGCCACTCGTCGACGTAGTGCTCGTGGACGTGCGGCTCGTGTTGGGCGGAGCGTCGTACACGTCCTCGACGCTGCCGATCTTGTCGTCGTTCGAGTCGTATACGTCCATACCGTGGGCAAGTCGCTCGGTATCAAAGGTGGTCATGTGGATCTCCAGACTGAACGGTGCTGGTTGGCGTCAATTGACACGTCGGTGCGCCAAACGCCAACGAGCCGATAAGCGTGTGCGGACGGAGGCGAGATTCATGCCATGCCTGGGTCACTCCTCGAGCGGTGGTCAGGTACGTGCGCTGCTGGTCTCGGTATCCACCCGCTGTCCGGCGGCTTGTGCGGCGTCAGCCAGTTTCGGCGTGGTCTCCTGGCCGTGCTCGTACCAGCTGGCGACGATGCGGCCCGCGGTCTCACGGCCGCCCAGCCCGAAGGCCAGCGCCAGCGCAAGCGCCACGGCTCCGACGATGGCTGTGAACAGGGTATTGACCAGCTCGGTAGCGATGCCGACCTGGTTGACGGCAATCACGATGGCAAAGCCCCACACCGCGACGCGAGCGATCGTGGCCAGCATGTCGGGGTTGCCAAGCCCAGCTTCGGCGGTCGCTCCGCGCACCAGACTGCCCAGCGCATTCGCGGCCAAGCCTGCCAATACCAGTACGACGAGCGCGACGACCAGGTTCGGTAGCCAGAGCAGCAGTTGCTGCAGCACCTGTGAAACGGCCGGCAGCCCCAGCGCGTCGAAGGCCACCACCAGCACGATCAGACGGATGAACCACCGCACCACGTCCGCCAGCACGCCCGCGGCATCCTTGCGGATGCCCATCTGCTCGACGAAGTCGGCGAAACCCGAACGACGCGCCAGATCGTTGAAGCGGATGCCGCGGAGTACGGCGGCCACCGCGGCGGCGATCGCGGAGGCGATAATCCAGCCGATGATCAGGATGACGACAAAGCCGAGGATCTTGGGCACGGCGCTCAGCAGCAAAGCCAATGCGGCGGCCACGGACGTCAGAAGCGCCTGACTCCAATCCTGAACTGGAACGGTAGACAAGGATGTCTCCTCCTCAAAAGTGAATACGCGCGCCTGATGGCGAGCGGTGCGACCTGTCCGGTCGACGTCCGAGTGAAAGCGCGTGGAACAGAAACGACGTTCAGCGCGTCAGCTGCGCGTTGTCCGCTGCGGCGTCTACGTGAAAGCCCGACGCATAGCTGCCGTAGTCCTGGCCGACCAGCGGCAGCAACGCAGTAGCGACGTCGCGCCCAACCGCGGGATCGACCGACTCCTGGGCCGACTGGAGCGAATCGCTCAACGTCCTCTCGATGCTGGGGGTGTCGGTCGCGCGGCCGGTCACGATCGCCTGCACCGTGTCATTCATGACGGTTGCTGCTGTGGCTGGGTCGCCCACCTGGGCGGTGAGCTGCTCCGTCCGCTGGATAAGGAGGTAGGCCAGATTCACCCGTGCGGCCTGCGCCTGCTGGCCACTACACTCGCCGATGGCCTGCAGCATGCCAACCACCGCCGACTCGCCGCTGACGGGTTGGGCGGCGGGCGCCGCCACTCTGACTGAGGCGTCCGGTGCCCCAGCGACGAGGAGCGCCGTCGCAAACGTGAGTGGCGCCAGGCTCGTGATGTGCGTCGTGGCCACGTGGAGACCTGGCGTTTCACCTGGACAGCGGAGACTGACGCTCGAAAGCACGGGATCATTCGGCGTGGCCGAGATCCCAACAGCGCTCAGGGTTGAGAGCACCTCGCCGCGGTCCAGCGTTTCGACCTGCGACCCTGGTGGAACACCGAGCAGCTGTTGAACTTCGGTTCGACCGGCTGAGTCGAGATCAGCACCCAGGACAGTCACCTGACGCGCGGTTGACGCGGGACTCACGCTGATTTGTGCTGCTGGTACGG
>JAFAWJ010000064.1 GCA_019242065.1 Chloroflexota bacterium | reverse complement strand
TTGTGGTACATGGGTCCGCCGCGCGAGGTCTTTGGGTACTGGCGGAATCTGAATCACCCGTTTGTCGAAATTGAAGACAATGCGGTGGCCGTCATCCGCTTCGAGTCGGGCGCGCTGGGTATGTTGAAGGCAACGGTATCGATGCGGCCGGAGCGGCGCATCCATGGCGTGACGGTGATGGGCGACTCGGGCGCAACCATCAGTCTGGATTGCTGGCAGGTCGATGCGTCCGCTGCGGCGGCGGCGCTGGGTCCGTCGGATCTCGGCAGTAATGACGTGTGGACGCTTTCAAGTGGCCACGGACTGGCGCCGGTCGATCAACACCAGGCCGTCGCGTACGGATCAGGCGGCTTGCCGAATTTTCACGCCCACCAGCTCCGCGATGTGATTGGCGCGATTCGCGACAAACGCCCGCCGGCCGTCACTGGCGTCGACGGTCGGCGTGTGGTGGCGGTGATCCAGGGCGTGTACGAGTCAGGTCGGAGCGGCCGTCCGGTCGCGCTGTCGGACTGAGCCTTATTCGGTCGCGGCGCCGCCTCGCTCGCCCCTGCGCACGGACATGATGCGCGCCTCGATGCGACGATCCGGCACCAGCCACATGAGCGCGACCACCACGAACAACCCGATCGAGATCAACTCGTTGACCAGCGTCAGTGGAATCGCCAGCGCGTAGAGCACCAGTGAGATGTTGCCCTTGCGATCGCTGCCGATGGCCTGCACCAGCACCGAATCCGGCGGCTGGCAGGCGAGGATGACGCGCACCAGGATCGTGAAGCCGACCGCCGACAGCAGCAACACACACCCATACAGCGCGGTAGGCAGCGTGGCGAAGTCAGTCTCGCTCATCCAGCGCGTGGTGAACGGCACCAGCGACAGCCAGAACAGCAAGTGCAAGTTGGCCCACAGGACCGCGCCGTTGATCCGCTGCGTGGCGTGCAGCAGGTGGTGGTGGTTGTTCCAGTAAATCCCGAGAAAGACGAAGCTGAGCAGATAGGTGGCGATACTCGGCAGCACCGCCCACAGCGTCGAGAGATCCGTGCCCGCGGGCGAGCGCAGATCGAGCACCATGATGGTGATCAGGATGGCGATCACCCCATCGCTAAAAGCCTCGAGGCGTGTCTTGCTCAAGTGATCTAGCGACCAAGCGTAGCCGAAGCCGGCCCGCCGCCTGCGGGATTCTGGATCACCCCGTGACCCGTGCAGACTGCGAATCCGCGAATTTCAACTTTTGGGCGGCGCCTATTGATCGAGGAGCCATGAATTTGACGTCGACGCGGCGCGCCCGTCTCGCCTCAGGAGTGTGAGTCCGTGCTCGACGGCCGCGGCTCCGACCAGAGCGTCGTACACCGTACCGCTGGCCACCCCGAAGGTGCCCAGCCGGGCCAGCGACGCGGCGGCGGTCTTGCTGCCAACCGCGTCGATGGCGGCACGATGGTGCTCGTGGTCGGCGACAACCAGCGGGACGACGACGCATGTATCGACCAGGGCTTCGTCCTCGGCAATCTCCACGACTGGTGGCGATCGGCGTCGCGTCAGTCGAGCCCGAAGCGATGTGCACGGGTCAGACGGGCACACGGGCCAGTCGGCCAGGGAGCAACCTTGCGCTCACGCAGACGCCGCGGCCGGAGGCTTACGCTCAGTGACAGTCGGTCCGAATGCTCCTGACTCTTCAGCACTGGCTCATCGCGAATAGCCGCAGCCCGTTGCGGCGCGGCGCGGGACGAACGCCTCCGCCGCTTCGATGATGCTGAGCTCCACGAGCCAGTGATGGCGACGAAGCAAGCGGCCCTGCTACGTCAGTCGAGACACATTCTTCTTCACTGCGCGGCGGCAGTGAGTCTGTGTGTGGTCTATGTGCTGTTTGCGACCGGCGGCACATGGGAATTCCATTTCACCAGCTATACCGGCTACTTCGACGCGCTGGGCGGAGCCCTGCTGCGGGGCCAGTTGTACCTGCCGCAGGTGCCTTCGGCTGACTTTCTGGCGCTCCCCAACCCGTATGACCCGCTCCAGCGCGCGAAACTGTCCTCAGGGTTTATTGCCGATGGCTCGTTCTATCGGAATCACTTCTATCTGTATTGGGGCCCCGTTCCAGCGCTCCTCCACGCGGGCTGGCACCTGGTCACCGACGACCCTCTCCACGACGGACAGGTCGAGGTGGCCGGTGCGCTTGCCAGCACCCTGGCGTTCTGGCTGCTGCTGACGCGCGTCAGGCGCCGCGCGTTCCCTGTGAGTGCGCGAGGCTTGGTGTGGGCCTGCGTGGCGGCGTTCGCTGTTGGTGGCACGCTCCCATACCTTCTCGCGCGACCGAGTGTGTACCACGAGCCGCTGGTGCTCGCCACAGCCTTGTTGATGGGGTGTCTGCTCTGCATGACGATGGTCGCGATCGACCACGCCGCGCCACGGCGCGTTTTCATGCTGCTCGGCGGTTGCCTGCTTGGGCTGGCAATCGCGACCCGCATCACGTACGCGGCCTATGCGCCCGGGTTGCTGATACTGGTCGTCTGGCTCGGTATCCGCGGCGCGCGCCCCTATCTGGCAGTGAGCAAAAACCTGATCGCCTTTGGTGGTCCGCTGTTATGTGCAGGCCTCGCGCTCATGCTCTACAACTGGGCGCGCTTCGACTCACCGTTGGAATTCGGCCTGAAGTACCAACTCACCAGCTTCTTACCCGCCGGCCAGACGTGCGGTCGGGACCTGTCCGGGTATTTCGAAATGTTCTGGCTCTCGGTTCCACGGCTCGACGTGGCATTTCCGTTCCTGCCATTCTCCGCCGGTCCGCTGTTCTGGTTTGCCGCCGGATCGCCAACCCTCGTGCCGCCCGAGACTGCCATCCATGGCCCGATCGAGCCGCCGATTCTCTCCGTATTGCTCCTAGCACCGAGTGTGCTGTTGGCCGTCTCAGCGCCCTGGCTGTATCGAGGACGCGCGGCGGCCGGCCTCGGCGTGCTGGTCGTGTCGTTACTCATCGGCCTGCTGCTCAACACTGGACTGCTGTCGTGCGCGGGCGGTGTCGACGCTCGCTATGTGTCCGACCTGGTGCCAGCTTCAGCAGTCGTAGGCGGCGTGCTCGCGCTCACCTGGTCCGACCAGCTCGCGCGAGCTCACACCAGCGCTGCGGGCCGATGGCGGAGGTGCTTGCACGCATTCGTCGCAGTCGCGACGGCAGTCTCGATCCTCAGCGGGCTTGCGCTAGGAATGGCTGCATGGATGTACTGGTCACCCACGCCATCGGCGGCGAATCAGGCTCGGGCGTGGAGCAACGCGGTGGCGGAAGCCGTCTTGACAAAGGTTCGACCTGAATCGATTCCGACGGTGGTTCGAAGCGACACCGTCGTCGGCTGGCGAGCAGATGCGGACACCCGCAACCAGTACCTCACGTCTGCTCAGATTCTGCTGCGCTCGCCAGCTCGAGCTCCATCCGCCGTGCTCTTGCTCAACGCATGGGTCTCCAGCACCACACCGTTGAGTGCCGATGTCGACGGGCGGGTGGTCGATCTCGGGCAGCTGCGGACTGGAGTGCAGGAGATCACGATCGGCCCGCTGCAGGAAGCTGGTCCCGGTTCGATTGTCTCGATCCGCCTGGATGTTCCGCAGGAGAAGGCTATCCCGTTCGGGTGGCCTGCTCCCATCGTCGTGCAGGAAGCCTGGCTCACGCCAGCACTTCGCCCATCGGCGATTCGAACGGTCAGCGACCTGCAGGCGGAATATGCCGCCCTGACAAAGGCGGACGCGACACCTGAGTTAGAGGACGAAGTGCGGCGCGAACGGGATGAGACTGCCTTTCCGTACTGACTGGACGTGGGCGCGGTTGGAGCACGACCTGAACGTCCACGGCGCTCCCGTGCGGTCCTGACCCGGGCACAGCACCCTGGCGAAAGGATGACCACCTGCACACTCAGCGGGGGTGGGGACGTACTTGGCCACTCGGCGGCGTCGACGGGCGTGAGATTGGCTCATGCGCGTTCGTCGTCGTGGGCCTGGGCGTTGTCGCCCTTCGTCCTCTCTTGCTCCGCAGTTCGGCATCAAAAACCCCCTTGCGGGGGTTTCCTGAGTTCAATTTGGGGGTGACCCGTGCGGGATTCGAACCCGCGATCTCCACCTTGAGAGGGTGGCGTCCT
>JAFAWJ010001183.1 GCA_019242065.1 Chloroflexota bacterium | reverse complement strand
TCTACAACGCGCCGTGCCGTGGCGCTTCATTGCCAGCGCTGCGCCGGTCGACTATTCACCTGTCCGGTCGGCTGACTACGCCAACGGATCCATGCTGCTGAGCAAGCTATGGCGGCGGGCGGTGTTGAAGACCCGACGGTCAGACTGTACTCGCCAGCCAACCTGGCGTCTGGCCCCGTCCGCCAAACGGTCAACGACAAGATCCTGGATGTGGTCGCCGGCCGTGCCGAATTATCCGACTTCGACCAGGCCGTGAGCGACTGGCGGAGCTAGGCCGGCGACAAGATCCGTGCTGAATTCCAGCAGGCGCTGCAGAACGCGGCATGAGCAAGCTGGCGCGCTGCCTGTTGACGATTCAGGTCTGACGTCATACCTTTAGGGCTAAGTGCGGCAGCGGCACGAGAAGGGACTCGTCGTGTGGAATTTGGCATCTTTACACAATTCGATCTGAGAAACGATCGCTCCGTCCACGACTCCATCGGTGAATGGGTCGACACCGCGCTCGAGGCCGACCAGATGGGCGTCGACTGCTTCTGGTTGGGGGAATTTCACTTCCGCAAGTACACGCCGCTCAGTGCCCCACTGATCGTCGCGGCCTCCATCGCCGCGCGCGTGAAGCGCATGAAGGTGGGAGTCGCCGTGCAACTCTTGCCACTGGCGAACCCGGTGCGTCTGGCCGAAGAGTGCGCGATGCTGGACCATTTGAGCTGTGGCCGGTTCGTGTACGGGGTGGGTCGCAGCTCATTTCTGGATTCCTATCAGGGATATGGGGTCGACTACGGGCTGAGCCGTTCGATGTTCGCCGAAGCGCTCGATGTGCTGCGACTGGCCTGGGGTGACGAGCCGTTTACGTATGAGGGCGAGTACTTCAAGTTCCATAACGTCAACGTCGTTCCGAAGCCGTATCAAAAGCCGTATCCCGAGCTTCGTGTCGCCTGTGAAAGCCGTGCCTCGTTTCCCATGATGGGTGACATGCAGGTCCCAATCATGATTCGGCCGCTGTACGAGCTTGCGGACCTCCGATCGTTGCTGGACGACTACGAAGCCGCCCGCGCAAACGCTGGCGCGGCCCCGCACGGCCACGTCACCCTGCAGAACACCGCCTACGTAGCCGAAACCAGCGCCCGCGCTCGCGAGGAAGCTCGGGAGAGCACCCTGCACGAACGGCAAGTCTCCATTCTGCAACGCTCGGGACGTTACGCCGATGCAGAGGCTGCCGCCCGTGCCGCCTCGCTCGCACCTGGACAGGGTGGCGAACCAACCTACGAAGACATCATCAGGCGCCGGATGTATGGTGCACCCGAGGAGGTAGCGGAGCGGTTGCACGAGTACAGAGAAACGCTCGGCATCGATGCGATCTCGTTGAACATCAATCCAGGCGGCCAGATCCCGCATGAGCGAGTGCTGAATTCCGTCCGACTCCTCATGGATAAGGTTGCGCCCCAGTTCAAATAGTAGGTCCAAGTGAGGTTTTAGAGAACCATGGCCGTCACACCATCCGTCTCAGCCGAAGTATTCAACGAACAGATTCACAAGTACCACCTCTACGGTCTGTGGGAGCAAGAGGACGGTGTTGAACCCGTACCGTTCCCGAAGACGCTGGCCTTCATGTGGCCAGCCTCCGTTCTGGATCCACTGATCGAGCAATCCGGCCACGCCGTTCCGGTCGGCAATGAACGGCGTGCCGTCCAGTTCTTCAATCCCGGCTTTGGCGGACGATTTGCCACGACGCCCACCCTGGTCGGCGCGTTGCAGATCTTATTGCCGGGAGAGACGGCCAGGGCGCACCGCCACACCGCGTCGGCTATCCGCTTCATCACCAGAGGGTCCGGGGCCTACACGCGAGTCAACAGTGAACGCCTCTACATGAATGAAGGCGACCTGGTCCTGACGCCAAACTGGACCTGGCACGACCACTGCAACGACAGCGACGCGCCAGTGGTCTGGATGGATGGGCTTGACGTGCCGCTGGTCCGCTACCTCGACGCATGGTTTTTCGAGCTCTATCCCGAGCGCGTGTCGCCAGACCAGGTCGCGCCCGGCATTTCCGAGAGTCTCTACGGCAAGGCACATCTGAAGCCGACCTGGAAAGAGGACACTCGCACTCACTCGCCGCTGATGCTGTACGGCTGGCAACAGACGTGGGACGCGCTGTGTGCGCTGCGCAACGAATCTGCCGATCCATACGATGGAGTATCGCTGGAGTACACCAATCCGCTGACGGGTGGTCCGGTCATTCCGACGATCTCGTGTGTGATTCAACTGCTGCGACCGGGCGAGCACCTCCGCGCGCAGCGCCACACGGGCAGCGCCGTGCACTGCGCCTTCAGAGGCAGCGGAACCACGATCATCGATGGCCAGGCATTCAACTGGACCGAAGGCAGTTACGTTGCGGTGCCACCGTGGGCGATGTACGAGCACTACAACACGTCATCGGAGGATGCCATTTTGTTTTCGATCCGCGACACGCCGCTCATTAAGGCCGCGGGGCTGTACCGGCATGAGCAGCTTTCAGTCGACGGCGGGCACCAGAAGATCACGTCGACGTTCGACATCGAAGAGTACACCTCAACGCCA
>JAFAWJ010001025.1 GCA_019242065.1 Chloroflexota bacterium | reverse complement strand
CGACCTCGACGACGTCCGGACGATTCGGGGTGAGGAGGACCTGCCACTGAAAACCACGGATCGGGGCAGTCGGACGCACGTCGAAGATCTGCAGGCCGAGCGCTCGTGTCGTCGCCCGCAGCCAGGCGCGATCGAATATGACCGCCGCTGACGGGTCTAGGTCGCTCGCATACAACGCGTTCTGATCTGGCGTGAGCATCGGGAACTCACGTTTGTCGAACAAGAACCAGGTCGTATGAAGGATGGCGTCGGGGCTGAGCAACCGCTGGCACTGAGCCAGATAGAACTGTGCTTGCGACTCGCTCAGGTGGGTGAAGACCGACCAAGCCTCGACGAGCGAAAACGCGCCAGCCTCAGCCGGTAACGGCAGCATGCGGGGCTTGTCCGCGCCCGGATTGAAATGCCAGTTGTAGACATCGTGGTGCTCGAAGCGGAATTGTGGAGCAACCGGTGTCAGGTTTCGGCGGCACCAGTCGATCATACCCCGGTGCAGGTCGACGCCGAAGTAGCGCTCGGGCATCGGCCGCTGCTGAATGAGTTGCCGCGCGAGCCGCCCACAGCCGCAGCCGAAGTCAAACACGTTGCGGTAGGTCGCGAGCGGCAGGAAGTCAAAGACTGGCGCGCCGCTCGGATTGTCGAAGGCAGACACATCAGTTGGTCCCACGAGTTGGCGCATCTCGAGCGGCGGGACGGGCAGTGGCGTCACTGCTGAAGATCCGTCACAACAGGTAGCTTACGTTTCACAGCGAAGCCCGATTTCAGGCACCGTCCGTCGGCCTCAACGGCGCCATCGTAGTACGCGATGCTTTCATTTTGTGCAAGGACACGGCATCGTCAGTTCGCGTGCACCCACCGTTGACCGGCCACCTGGCGCTAGCTTAGTCTACCTGACCTTCGAAGGGCCATCACTCGGGCGGCCCCCGCCGACCCGCGGCTGGTGGCCATGTTCCCGCATCGTTCCAGTTCGGTCCCAGTGAGTTTTGGGCAAATCCGGGCGAGTATTCGCGCCCTGCGACCTCAGCAAACCGGCAAACCTGTATTAGGAATCCGGGACAGCGGCTGCCTTGGCGCTCGCGCAGTGACATAGTGCGGGCCACCGACCCCACTTCAGCGATTGCGCCTTGCAGTTCCTGGAGGACGCCAGCGTGCGATCCATCGTGAAGCATCTCTCCGCCCGTTCCGAGCTGATGCTGCCGCAGTTGCTGGCGGAAGGGCGCCGGTTCGACCTGGCCTTCGTCGACGGCAACCACCGCTTCGACGGGGTGTTTGTGGACCTGTTTTACCTGCTGCGGCTCGTCCGCCCCGGCGGCGTGATCATCCTGGACGACTACCAGCTGCGCGGCGGACGCCGCGCGGCAGCGTTCTGGGTGGCAAACCTCCAGTAGCAGATCGAGAAGGTGTCCGCGCCCGACGATCTGCACCAGTGGGCTGTCTTCCGCATGCCCATCGTGCCTGACACGCCGCCCTTCACGTTCTACGCAGAGTTCTAAGACTGCTTCACCAGGCCCAGAGGAAGCAGCTGAGTAGCGCGGTGGGCAGTCAACTGTGAAACCGGAGGCGTACGGCAGTTCGTCCTACACCATCATGCCGGGTTTCACCACGGTACGGTTCGACCCTGATAATCGAGGTACGCGAGGCCTGGCTTCCCGAGCCTGGACAGCAACACGTCCACAACTCGTGGGACATTCTGCTCAATCGTGAATGGCGCCTCTGACCCGCCCAGGGCGGTGCGGATCCAGCCAGGTGCCATCAGAACCAAGGCCCGCTCAGTTTCGGACTGCCGAACTGAGAAGCTGCGCATGAACATATTCAAGGCAGCCTTACTGCCGCGGTAAACCTCGCGCGATCCGGTCGTGTTATTGGTGATGCTGCCTTGCCCGGAAGACATCGCCCCAATGAGTCCCGTGGGGGAGACCAAGTCCTGGAATGCTTCGATGACACGCATCGGGCTGAGCGCGTTGGTGACCATCACCTCAACGAAATCAGCTGTGGGAACGTTGCCGATTGACGTGTGCTCGTGCTTCGTGGTCCCGGCCACCACGAAGAGCATGTCGAGGGTTCGTTGCCCGAGACGCTCGTGCAGAGGCGTCAGCTGGCGTGGCGCGTTGATGTCGAGATGCTCGATCGAGACACGACCGTCGGAGCGGTCGGCGAGATCATGCAGGAGCGTTCGAGCCGTTGGGTCTCGCACCGTGCCGATGTCGTTCCATCCTCTGTCAAAGAGCTCGGCGGCGATCGCGTGGCCGAGACCGCGCGAGGCGCCGACGATCAGGGCAGTCGGCATGTCGCGACCCGAGTCACTGACTGACACGTCATATCATCTCCCTCCTCTTCAGCTTCCGCGTCACAAACGGATGGGCACAGCCGCGGCCGGGTTGTTGAGCGCCTTGTCGACGACGCGCGCGTAGCGGGCGGTGGTGCGTGGATCGGCATGGCCGAGCATGTCCTGCACGGCGCGCAGGTCGTGGGTGTACTTGTAGGCCAGCGTCGCGCCGGTGTGGCGCAGCGCATGGTTCGACAGACCCGGCCGCTTGAGATCGAGCCGGCGCAGGTGCGCGTCGACGATGGTGCGTACGCCGCGGCGACTCAGTCGCCGGCCGCCGGCCCGATTGCCCACCGCCGTGAGCAGCGGCAGGCCGACGGGGTCGGACTGGACGTGGCCGCGTGCGGCGAGGTAGGTGCGCAGGCTGTCTGCCACATCCTGGCGGAGGTAGATCAGGCGGTCGTG
>JAFAWJ010000874.1 GCA_019242065.1 Chloroflexota bacterium | reverse complement strand
GCGCCGACGAAAAACGCCTGGCGGTGCACATCGAGCGCGGGACTCCTGTCGTGTGAAGGCGCAGGTCGGCAGGCCCTGGGCGATGAGGCCGGATGCGCGCTGATCGAACTCATCGTCGCGGAGCACGGTACGCAGAAAGTCGACGGTCACTCCGCCATGACCAACGACCAGCACCAGGCCATCGAGCTGGGTCGCCGTCAACTCAGCCAGCGCCGACGTCCGCGGTGCGCCGGCCTATCGCGACGACTCGCCGCCGGCTGGCACGTAGTCGCGATCGGCCGAGCTGTGCGCCCACTCGGCCAGGAACTGTGGCCACGTCAAGGCGGAGGTCCAGTTCATCCGCTCGACTAGGACGTGCGTCGGGCACGACTTCCAGAGCGCAAGCGGGATGCGCATGACCATGGTGTATGCCCGGATCGCCAACCGCACCGTGGCCGACGAGTACTTCACCGTCTCTGAAAAAGTCGAAGCCCTCTACAACCAACCCAAACAACTGCCAGCCGACGCCGCGGGAAGCGAGATGGCGCGTCTCCGCCGCGAGATGCACCGGCGGATGCTCGGCAACGGCTACTGTGCGGCCGGTAGGCCTGGATTGCCACTTCGAATCCATCTGCGAGTCCTATACGTTTTTACAGACCACCATCGAGTCCCTGCCGACACTCGAGCGCCAACGCGACGATGCTGCAGCCAAGGGTCAGATCGGTCGGCAGCGCATCTTCGACGGGCTCCTCTCCCGACTCCAGGAGAGCGCGTCTTGACCGAAGTTATCCACAACCCCTTGCGCCCGGTCACCCACATAATGGCCGAGCATGTCCTGAACGGCACGCAGATCGCGCGTGTAACGGTGGGCCAGCGTGGCGCCGCTGCCCGGGGAGAGGATGACACGTCGCTCAAGACGTGGAAAGGTGAATGTGGGTTACGGCGCGCGGAAGGCCCGACCGTAGAAGTCCAGGTACTGCTGCGTGTGGTCGGACCAGTATGAGCCGCCGTGAGTGCCGCTGAAGGTGTGCCACTCATCAGGAATATGGCGCTGCACCAGGCGGTTGTGCAAGTCCTGAGCACGATTCTTCCAAGGGTCGCCGTCGCTGGTGTCGATCCAGATTCTGAGGCCTTCGATGCCGGGCGCAGTGCCCGCAAGGTTGACGGGATCCCACGCGTCAAATGCCGAACCTCGCGGCAAGAAACTCAGTGACTTATCGTTACCATCACGCAATGATGGTGCATGCGCACCAACGATCCCGAACAGCGCCGGCTGCGTGAACCCGTTGTACAGCGCGCCGTAACCGCCCATCGACATCCCTCCGATCGCCCGATACTTCGGCGTGGTCAGCGTCGGGTAGGTGGTGTCGACGAGTTGCACGAGATCCTTCGTCAGATAGTCGCCCCAGCGCGGGCCATTGTTCTGGTGGTTGACCCAGTAGCCAAGGTCGCCCTGCGGCAGCACGATGATCATCGCCGGCAACTGGCCACTGACAATGCCCGCATCCGCCTTCCCAATTAGGCCATTGCCGATCCACTCGCTTCGGCCACCTTCACCATGCAGCATGTACAGCACGGGATAGCGCTGGCCAGACGTCTGATAGTTCGGCGGCAGGTAGATGAAATAGCGCTGCTTGGCATTGAGGGCCGCCGATTGGAACTCCGGCTCAAGCAGCGTGCCCTGGATCTTGCCGGCGGCGTCACTGACCGGCCCGGGCAGGGCGGCCGCCGTGGCAGCGGCCGGCGCAGGGGTTGAAGCAGCTTCCTCGGGTTGCGGTGGCGCTGAGGCCGCTTCCGGAACACTGGGGATCACGCCGACCGGAATGGACGTGCCGAAGGCGCGCGCAGTGACGGCGTTGACGCTTTCGGCTGAGGCTCCGCCGCTGGAAGCTGTGGCCGAGCTCAAGCTCTCGCCTATGTCGGGCATGACTTGCGGCAGCAGGATCAGCGCCGCGATGCCCGCCGCCGGTGCTGCAACACACACCCATGGCGATGAGAACACGATGCGCAGCGGCCGTAACTGCACCAGTCCCCAGATCAACAGCACACTGGCGATCTGGACCACCGCGTTGCCAGCCGCGGGCAGCGCGTTGTCCACGCTGAAGCGTTGCACGCCGTATGCGACGGCGAAAACGACGACCACGTGGGCCGCGTACGCGTACAGCGCATTCTGGCCCAGCGGCAGGAAGAGCCAGCCACTCCAGTACCGGATCTGGCGCCACCAGGTTGTCGTGACCAGGAAGAGCAACACGAACACGACAGCGAAAGCCACCAGCCGACCGAGACGCAGCTCGGACTTGCCGAAGACGGAGGTGGTCAGTGTCGCCTGGGCCAGAGCGGGATCGGGCGCGGCGCGGAATATCCAGCCCAGCACCTGCCCTTGGAAGACATACAGCAGGATGCCTATTGCCAGCACCACGGCTAGACAGCGGATCAGACGCGTGCGCAGTTTGTCGGTCATTCGGCCACCGATGGCGCCTACCACGCGGCTGGAACCCTTGCCGAGTTGCCAGCGCTCCCACTCGTAGCCGATGACCAGGCCGGTGAAGAACAGCACCTGCCAGGCGGAGAAAGTGAAAAGGTTGTTGCCGACGATTGGCCATGGGGTGCCCGCGAGCTCGGGAAAGACCTGGTAGGTCAGCCATAGCAGCCAGGACGCGCCCAGGACGGCCCAGCTGAGGCCGTTGGTGAGCGGGACGAAGACCACACTCGCGGCCAGCAGCACGAGCACGTAGAACGCCAGCACGTCGACCAGGTAGTAGGTTCGGTGCAGCGTGAGGACGCCGACGACGAAGCCCACGCTGTCATGGAGGTTCCAGCCAAAGGCCCACGGCAGATGGAAGATCTCGGAGCCAGCCGCAAAAGCGAGCGTCAGAACGATGGCCAGCAGATACAGCTGCCCGGCACGCTTGAGAATCCTGACAAGGCCGGCGTTCAGCCCAGCGCGCTCGATGGCGCGCGTGTAGGCGCGACCGCCAACCAGACCTGAGACGAAGATGAACCCCTCAGCCGCCGAGGTGTAGAAGCGATTGCCGCCAGTGATGGCATACAGCCAGGAAGGCCCCGCGACGTGGTCGATCACCATGGCCAGGACGAACAGCCCGCGCAGGAAGTCGATTCGCAGGTCGCGCCCGCGCTCCACGAATGGCGCGGCTGCGGCGGCGGGTCGGCTGTCTGCGGTGAGTTGCCTGCTGGTCTGGTTGATCTGAGCTGGTGCGGTCATGCGTCCGTAACCACTTAGCGTAACGGCTCCAGGCTGAACCCGACGATCACCTGGGCGAAGTTGGCATCGCATACCTGACGGCCGTCTCGTCGTTGCTCACGGTGCACAAGCACCACGACCTCGACCAGGTCGCGCGCACAGCCAGCAGGCAACCGCAGTTGACCGATTACCTATCTAAATTGGGTACGCTACTTTGCACCAGGTATGCCCGCCCAGGGAAAACACACGACACGTGGCCGGGTCAGTGCGATCGTGGCGACCGCGACCTTGGCCGTGTGCGTCCTCGTCCTGGCACCACCGACTGCCGTTGCGCAGTCCAGGCCGCAACCTACGCCGAAGACGCAGCCCACACCGACACTGCCAGCTGCGGCCACGTCCACACCGTCACCGAAACCATCACCTGCAGCAACGTCGACACCGGTCTCGCAGCCACCACCCACAGCCACGCCGCAGCCGACGTTGAGCTCGAAACTCAATGTTGACAAGAATGTGATGGTTAGCATGCGCGACGGGGTGCGCCTCGCCACGGACATCTATCGGCCCGCTGCATCCGGCAACTATCCGGCCATTCTGGTGCGCACACCGTACGGCAAAGACGGGCTGAGCGATGATGGCGCATTCTTTGCGCAGCATGGCTACGCATACGTCGCGCAAGACACACGCGGCCGGGCGAACTCAGAGGGCATTTTCGACATGTACGTCCAGGACGATAAGGACGGACTTGACGCCGCGCTCTGGCTGAATCAACAACCGTGGTTCAGTCAAGAGCAAGGTTTCGCGGTCTACGGTGATTCGTATCTGGCCTCGACCGCCCTCAGCGCCGCCGAAATGAGTCCGCCGAATCTAAAGGCCGCGTACGTGTCGTTCGCGAGCGCCAATTACCATTCGGACGGTGCGTGGCGTGGCGGCGCGTTTCAGCTCGCCCACAATGTGTATCTTACGGCGGTTACGGAATGCCCCGAGCAAATCGCCCGCGCCTCTGCATCGCAGGTCGCACCCAGAATCCCGTTGCCAGGTGGTGGGGAT
>JAFAWJ010000811.1 GCA_019242065.1 Chloroflexota bacterium | reverse complement strand
GAGGACGAACCGCATCCCGATCTGCTCAACGTGGTCAACACGTTGCTCGTCACCGAAGGGACCGAACGAACACCGGTGGTCCAGTGCGGCGTGCAGTTGATGAATTACGCCGATCGCTGGTTCTCGGCATTGAATGTGCTCGAATATTTCTTCTGGTTTCGTAGTCGACTGCACTACCACGCAGCGATGGGCATGGTGCCGCTGGGTGGCAATACCGTGTTCATCCGGCGCTCACTCCTCGAGCAGCTTGGCGGCTGGGACCAGCGCTGCCTCACGGAAGACGCGGACATCGGCATCCGTCTCAGCGCCGAGCGGGTGCCCGTCCGCGTTCTCTACGACGACGTCTACGTAACGCGCGAAGAAACGCCACCCAGCGTCGGGCAATTCGTGCGCCAGCGGACCCGCTGGAACCAGGGCTTCATGCAGGTGCTTGCCAAGGGTGATTGGCTGCGATTGCCGACGCTTCGCCAGCGCCTGCTAGCTCTGTACACTCTGGGCTTTCCTTTCTTTCAGGCTGTGACTCTGGCGTATGTGCCGCTCAGCGCGTGGACGATGGTGTACGCCCGGGTCTCGGTGCCGGTGGCGATGATCAGCAGCTTGCCACTGTACATGCTGCTCCTCCAGCTCACGATTGCTCTGCTCGGTCTATGGGAGTTCGCGGGCGTGCACGGGCTTCGGACCCGGCCAGTGGACGTGCTGCGCCTGACGCTCAGTTACCTTCCCTACCAGGTGCTGTTGGGGATCGCGGCGGGGCGAGCCGTCTGGCGCCAGGCGCGGCACCAGACGGGTTGGGAAAAGACGCACCATGTCGGCGCGTTGCGCCCTCGGCAGGCGCATGGCGTCGCCTAGTCTCGTTGCGCCCGAGCGGGAAGCTCGGGCGTTCACGCCCAAAGTCCACGGACTGCGGCGTCCGCCGGGCGTGGCAGCCGCCCTCTGGCGGCGGACGTCGCCCGAAGTGTGGCTGGTGCTCGGACTGGCGCTGGTGGCGCTCGTCGCGCTCTCCATCAACATGTTCGACTTCGTGGCGGCGACCGCCAAAGACGACGAGGGCATTTATACCGCCCAGGCGTGGGCGGTCCTGCGTGAGCACCGGCTCGCGCCGTACACCTTTGCGTACGACCACGCGCCCGCCGGTTGGTTGCTGCTGGCGGTGTGGATGGCCATGACCGGCGGCCCGCTTGCTTTCGGTCAAGCCATCGATAGCGGGCGGGTCTGCATGCTGGTTCTCCACGTGCTATCGGTGGTGCTGCTGTATCGGGTTGCTCGGAAGTTCGGTTGCGGCCCCGGCGCCGCCGCGACGGGCTGCCTGTTCTTCGCGCTCTCGCCGCTAGCGATCTTCTATCAGCGCCTTGTGTTGCTGGACAACATCATGATCGTCTGGCTGTTGCTGAGCCTCGACTTTCTGCTCGACGCCCCTAATCGACTTAGCCGACTCAGCCTGAGCGGCCTGTGCTTCGGACTGGCCTGCCTGAGCAAAGAGACCGCGATAGTGTTGACCCCGGCGCTGCTGCTGCTGGTCTGGCAGCGGCGCCAGCGCCACTACGGGCATTTCAACCTGGCCGGCTGGTTAGCGCCGATGCTGATGGTGGTGAGCTGGTACCCGCTGTACGCGCTGCTGAAGGACGAGCTGCTGCCAGCTGGCCAATCGATCCTGTTCGTGATCCGGGGCAATGCCGCGAGCGGTGTGTCGCTCACCGATGCGCTCAAATGGCAGGCCACGCGTGGTGGCGGTGGAGCATTCAACTTGGGCAACGAGTTCTGGCAGCTGGTGTGGAGTGATTGGCTTCCGCGCGACGCGACGCTCGCCCTCGGCGGTATCGGCGCGATGGGCTTGAACCTGATCCGCTCGGCGCTGTCGGTTGGGCGTCGGCAGCGCAGCAGCGGGCTCGCGGTCGGACTACTCGCGTTACTACCGCTGGTCTACCTGGCGCGGGGTGGCATCGTGTTCGACTTCTACGTGCTCGACGCGCTTCCTTTCGTGTGTCTGAACATCGCGTTCGCGCTGTCCTGGATGCTCGGCACGCTTCCGACTCTGGCCGAGCCGGCGACGGCAGTGGTCGCCGCCAGCGCGCTGCTGGCTGGCTACGCGCAGGCCGGCACGATCCAGCCGCTCTATACCCAGCAGCCGGGACTGGCAGGCCGAGAAGCGATCCCGTGGATCAAACAGCATCTCGCGCCCGACAGTTACATCATCACACCCGATGACCTGTGGACAGACCTGCACGAGGACGGCTCCGGAGGTCCCTCGTTTCCCAATGCCCACAGCCACTGGAAGGTGGCAGCGGACCCGGACATTCGGGACGGCGTCTTCCACGACGACTGGCAGACGGTCGACTATGTGATCATGGCACCGGGTCTGGAGGACGACTTTCGCTCCTCCAACGACACGATCGCGCTGGACGCGTTGCAACACGCCCATCTGGTGAAGGAGTGGCAGCACGATGGCGGCAGCCTCTCCTTGTGGAAGGTGGACCGTGCCGGGGCAACCGAGGCGGAGCTGTTGGCCACCAGCCAGACGGCGCTGATACAACATTTTGAGCACGACCTGGCTGGTGCGTACGTGTCCGCAGATGGGTCGGTGCTCTCCGAAAGCCAGGCGTACGCGATGCTCCGCGACGTCTGGTCCGACGACCGCACCGACTTCAACCGTACCTGGTCGTGGACTGCCGATCACTTGGTTCGCGACGACCAGCTACCGGCCTGGTTGTGGCGCGGCGGAGCCGTGGCGGACCAGAGGACGGCAGCGGACGCGGATACGGACATGGCGCTCGCCCTGCTCATGGCAGGTCACCAGTGGCAGGATCCGTCGCTGGTCCAGGCCGGAACGTTGATGGTGCATGCGATCTGGCAGGCTGAGGTGGTATCGGTCGCGGGGCGACCGGTCCTGGCTGCGGGCGATTGGGCAAAAAACGAGACGTCCGACACGGTCGCCGTCAACCCGAGTTACTTCGCCCCGTACGCGTACCGCATCTTCGCCGAGGTCGATTCGCAGGACCCGTGGCCAGCACTGGTCGACTCCAGCTACGACACGCTAGTCCAGGCGTCGGCCGCGCCACTGGGTGCGGATCAGTCGGCCGGGCTGCCACCCGACTGGGTGGCCCTGGATCGCACCACCGGTGCCATCGGCGTGCTGGCCCTGGGCAACCGCGCCAACACCACCACCTTCGGCTATGACGCCCCACGCACCTACTGGCGGATCGCGCTGGACGAGCGCTGGTTCGGAGACGACCGCGCGGACGCCTACTTACGCCAAGCAGGCTTCCTTCAGGACGAGGTAGCGCGCCAGGGTCGGCCGAGCGCGGTCTACCTGCACGACGGCACGGTCCAGAGCGACGCCGACAGCACCGTCGCGACGGCCGGCGCGCTCGCGGCGCTCTCGGTCCTGGACCCGAGCACTGAGCACGGGTTGTTCGCGAGCGAGCTGCTCGGCCAGGCGAACGCCGGACCCGACGACTGGACGGAGACGTGGGGCAACCCGGACGACCTGTACGAGCAGGCCTGGGGCTGGTTCGGTACGGCACTATTCGCCGACCGATTACCGGACGTGTGGCACGCATCATGAGGAAGCGCGACGGACGACAGGGCAAACCATGGCTATGCTGCCGCCGTATGCGCCGCACGATGATGCCGCGCTCATGCGCGCGGTGGCTCGGGCCGACCGTGACGCCGTCGGCGAGCTCTACGACCGGCATGCCTCTGCGGT
>JAFAWJ010000446.1 GCA_019242065.1 Chloroflexota bacterium | reverse complement strand
GGCTTCCTTGTTCTCGGCATTCATGAGTGAGTGCAGCGCGGTCTTGACCTTCGGCTGCAAGCTCGACGGTACCGCGTCCAGCACATTGGCGATCTTTATGGCCGCGGGGGACGAGTCAATGGTCTCGACCAGGGCGGTGGATTGCAGCACATCCTTGATCGCATCGAGGTCCTGGGCGGAGCCACGCACATCGAGTCCACGATCGACATCGGGAGCCGTGTGAGGGAGTACGTGCCGTTTACGGCGCCGAACTGAGTTCGTTGGGAAGCCGCTCAGGAGTGCGCCTCATCGCGTTGAAACCGAATTCCCCATTGCTACGGCACGCTGTGCCGTCATCAAACCGGGGTTGGTACTTCGACAGCTACGGCCATAACACCGGGCTCGAGCGACAACGTCGTATTCGCTTGCACGCGCTGTTCGACGAACCGGGGAGCGGCATCGACAAAAACTTTGTCGGTTCGGCTTTCGCTAGGCGCGGTACACGATGACTTCTGACTTGCCAGAGTGGTCGATTGCGACAATGCCCTCGCTGGCCAGGTGTCGAATCGCTCGGTCAACCTCGTCGGCGCTCATCAGCTCGCGCAACATACTCACCAGCTTGCGGCGATGGGCGAACAGTGCCGCGCGCAGGTACTGCCGCAGGACATCTACGGCAGCCTCCGAAAGGGTCAACTGCCGGGCTGCTGACACGATGTCGGGGTGTGCGCTGGCGAACACGCGATACGGATACCCTTCGCGAGTCAGGTAGAACACGCCCTGACTCGGAGGTCCGGAGGGACCTCGGTCAACCAGCAACTCTCGCTGGAGTTCCGCCAGCGCAGCGTCGGCGGCATCGGGCCGTCGCTGACGGTCGATGTTCAGCAGCCGCCGAATGTCACCGCTGCCGGCACCCTCGTTGGCCTGGATGAACTCGAACGCCTGGCGCGCCGTCTCCGAGAGCCGTGGTCCGGTCTGTCCGCGCCGCAGAGTGTAAATCGCGGGCATAATGCGTTCGTGCCCCAGCGCCAGCCGGCCGGCAAGGAGGTTGATCTCGACCACCTTGTTGCTTGCCAGGAGTCCGTTCGTCAACTCGAAGGCTCGGCTGTGTGCGGCACGCTCATCCTCTGGAACGGGCACCTGCTGCTGCGTAGCGCGGTACATGCTGGCCAGAGGCAGGTCTGCCGCGGCGCTATAGCGCAACGCAACGGCAACGTCGCGGACAAACGTCAGCGCGTCTGGTACAGAATCGAGACCCGCTCCGCCATCCAGCCACAAGCTGACGCGTTGCCGCACCGTGAGCTCGGCGAGATCCACTCGTGCGATTATCGACGTTCTGCACGTTCGATGTTCGGCAAGGCCCGGCGGCAAGACGCGGCTAGGCGACGATTAGCTCGCCAGGTCTGGGCAGAGCGACCGACTGGCTCGTGCTTTCACGTCCGGCCAGATCTCGCGCGCCGCTGGCGTTCGTACGCCGCATGCCCGTCCATTCGTCTCCTACGCATGGATGGCGTACCAGCCACGACAGTCCTCAGTAATGCAGTCGTCCGAGCGGTCCTCGTCGCCACGTTGTGGAGAAGGTTGCAGTAGGACGGTGTACCCTCGGGTGCGTCGGAATCCAGCCGATGCCGAATTCCAGGTACATCAACGAGCAGGTGCGTCTTTTTGTGGGCCTGTACGAGACGGCGGACGCGAGCGGAGGCCCATCGGACAGCTGAAGCGGACACAATCGTTCGTGAGCAGCACGTTATTGGCACGCGCATCGAGCCTGCTCGAACTCCTCCGAAGCACGAACCAGAGTTGCCAACTCAAAGCGTGGCGGTGTAGTCCGACGGCTGCCGCGATTCCAGCACGTGGCAGCCCGATCCCGTCGACCGCCTCAACAGGACGAGATCGTCGCCGGGCCGGAGGCGAAGTCCTCCGCATAACCTACTCCGCGGCACAAGCGTGGCACAATGACGCAGCACCGACTCATGTGGTCGCCAGTGCTGGAGTGTCTGCTTTCGTCCAGGTACGGTAGATCGCCCCTAGGTACCCCAACTGCTCATGAGTTAGAAGACGCTGCCGCACTGAGCTGCGCAGTTGCCCTCAGTGCGGCAGCAGATGATCACCAATGAGGCTAGCTCAACGAAAGGGAGCGTCTCGGCATGCGCGAAAGCCCGTCTCACAACTGCATCATAGTCAGCATGAGCAATGACTCGCCGGGCCCATTTGACGACTGACGGTGGGCCGCACCGCCTCTGGTGAACGACGAACGGCTCTGCCAACCGTCTGCGGCGGGTCGCACCAACCGCTGGATACGCCCGCGCGCGAACCGACGCGCACGAGCACCGACGGGCGGGCCAGCAGGTTGCGGTACCAATCCGAGCGCTCGCCGCGGGCGCCAGCGTAAATCACCACGCTCTGGTCCAGGGGCATGTAGGTCAGCGGCGTCGTCCGTGGTCGACCAGACCTGCGCCCGCGTGTGGTCAGCAGCACGATCGGCTGGTTGAGCAACAGTGCTAATGGTCCGCGACAGAGCAGCTGTGGCATCCGCTGAAACACGCTGCCCGTCCTGAAGCGCACACCGGGAGTCGAGCTTGTGGCACGAATCATCGTGTCATCGCGTTCTTACGGCGTGCTGAACCTGACCAGCCCAGCTCGCAGGGATCCTCGATGGACTCAGCCTCCAGTGGGCTTGAAGGTCCCACCAGCGTACGCGCTGAATACGACGGTTCGGTAGCTGGTCGAGAACGACGCGTAACTCTGTGTCCTGGTCGTTGACATTCCCAAATTACTTAGCCATTCGGGCACGCAGTTAGTCCGCGGCGTCGGAAAGCGTCCTGGAGACGTTCGAGCGTACAGAACGTCTGATGGTGACGGTCCACATCGCGGTTGGCGCCGACCACGAAGATTCGGTTGCGCCCCGGTGCGGGCCGAGTGGTGAGCGGCATGAAACGAAAGTCGGCACGCGGCACGAGTGTCGAGGGGCTGCCTCACCACGTCACAGCCCGTTGCGCGCTCTCTAAAGCGACCCGACTACAGGCCAAGGTCATAGAAAGGAACAGCAGTACGCTCCGCCCAGGACAGCGGCGGGGCGATAGTCTTGTGATTGAGGACGCTAGTGGACCGCGAGCGAATTGAGGGGGCGCACGTCGCTTACGCGAGGTTAGCCGCGCTGTTGAACTCCCGCGACGTACGGACTCTCGGCATTGCCGTCGTCGCCGCAATCGTGGTGGTGGCATATGTCACGGAGTACCCGCTGGTGCTCGGACGCTGGGAAGATCAGACGACGTTTCCGATGATGTTGTCGCCGGTTGCGCCACGGCCAACATTTGACCTGGACCAGGCCGGCCAGATTGCGGGCGATCATTACACACTGTTGACGCCGGGCTACTACACCGCCGAGGTTCTCGGCTGGAGCCTGATTGCCCTGCGCTTGCCAGCGGTCCTGGGCGGCTGGTTGTCGCTCGCGACATTTTTCGTCCTCGCGGCGCGATGGTCTGGGTTCTGGCCAGCCTTACTCATCACGCCGGCGCTGGCATTCAATCCGACGTTTTTCATGTTTTCTCACCTGCTGATCGTGCCCATCATGAGCATGCTGTTTCTGCTGCTGGTGATTGAACGCGTTCAGCTGATCAAACATGGAGGCCGGTTGTTGTGGAGCGTGCCTACACTCGCGCTGGCCTTCACCTTGTTACTGCAGCAATATGCGGTCGGACGCGTCTACGGGGTCGCCATCGTCGGGTATTGGGCGGTCTCACTACTGAACTCAAGCCTCCGCGCGCGACGAAACGGCGTACCTGTCGATGGAGGCGCCGTGCTGGCGCTGCCCTGCTTCATGGCACTTGTGGTACTTTTTTCGGGTTTACTGGATCCTGACAACTTCCACCGGCTGACCCCCCAACTGCTGTTTCCGCCGGAGGGAGAGTACGTCCGCTCAGCAGCAGGGCTGACGGTCTTGCGCGACAACTTCCTCCTCGAACTCAACGCCATTGTTCCGCCCCTGGCGCTTGCCCCTGGTCGACTGGGACAGTTCAGCTCAGACCTGGTCGTGGACATTCGGACGTACGTCCTGTCGG
>JAFAWJ010000280.1 GCA_019242065.1 Chloroflexota bacterium | reverse complement strand
TCCATGAGCTGGTCGTATTCGGCGTCGGCGATCTCGGGCGCGTCGAGAACGTAGTACAGGTGATTGGCGCGGTTGAGGGCTTCGACGAGTTGCGCGTAGCGCTCGGTGAGCTCGGCCCACTCGCCGACTGGGGCGCTGCTCAGCGTCACGCCAGTAGTCTAGAAGTCCGGGCTTCGCGACCCGCAAAACGTGTAATGTGATGTGCCGTGAGTCGCCCTGAGAGCCAGTCCGCCACAGCACCCGAATCGCTTGGCGATCTGCGCGCGCAAATCGATGCGCTCGACGATCAGCTTGCCCGACTGCTGCAAGAGCGCGCCGCGGTGTCCCTGCGCGTCGGCCAGTCCAAGCACGGTGGTGAGTCGGCTCCGATCTTTGTGCCCAATCGCGAAGCCGAAGTCCTGGCCCACGTCCAGTCGGTGCGCGGGCCGCTCGACGAGCACGCGCTGGCGACCATTTACCGCGAGATTCTGTCCACGTCGCGCGCGCTGCAGCGGCCGACCCGCGTGGCGCACCTGGGTCCGATGGCCACCTTCGGCCACCAGGCTGCCGTCGAGCGCTTCGGCAGCGCGGCGCAGCTCGAGCCGTGTCAGACGCACAGCGAGGTCTTCGCTAACGTCGAAAAAGGTGCCGCCGACTACGGCCTGGTTGCCTTCGAGAATTCGACCGAAGGGCCCGTCAACGAGGTGCTCGACCGACTGGTCGACACGTCATTGCAGATTTGCGCCGAGGTGAGTATCCCGATCGCCCACGCGCTGGTCTCGCGGGCGACGTCGATCAGCACGATCAAACGCGTCCTGTGCCACCCGCAGACGGCCGGCCAGACGCGGCTGTGGGTGGCGGAGCATCTGCCGGGGGTGTCGGTGCTGCCGTCGACCAGCAACGGCAAGGCCGCCGAGCTGGCGGCCCAGGACACGACCGGCACGGTCGGGGCGATCGGACCGCGCATTGCGGGCGAGGTGTATGCGCTGAACGTGCTGGCGGACAATATCCAGGACATTGCCGGCAACGTGACGCGCTTTCTGGTGATCGCGCGATCGGCCAGCGAAGCGGCGACGGGTCGCGACAAGACGGCGGTCGTATTTTCGATTCGCGATCGTGTGGGTGCGCTGCGAGATCTGGCGGACGCGTTTGCGAGCAACGCGGTGAACCTGTCCAGCATTCAGTCGCGACCGTCGAAGCGGCGCGCGTGGGACTACGTGTTTTTTGTCGAGCTGTCCGGGCACATCTCGGAGACGGCGGTCCAGCAAGCGCTGGGCAAGGCGCAGGAGCACACGGTGTTTTTGAAGGTGCTCGGTTCCTGGCCGGTCCCGACTGAATAAGGCCGTCTCGAGCCGAAAACACACCAGAACCCCCGTGTGTCGCCTTTTGTGACGTCGGCGAGACGCTTTTTGGCCGCCACGAGACGCTTTTTTTCACACGCGTGACGCTTGGTGAGACGCCCCCTTCGGCACGCTGCGGGGGTGGACTCTTTCACACCTGCCCTCGCCCGGCTCGGCGCCGCGGCACTTGCTCTCCGAAGACGCGCTGGCCGATATCTGGGAGCTGCGCGCGCATGCGGCGCACTACCTGGTGGATTGCTGTGGGCGCCACTTGCGGGTGGTGTTTGCGGGGCGGCGCTGGGGCGGGCCGGGGCCGGACTTTGTCGGCGCGGTGCTGGCCGATGCCTCGGGCCAGCTGATTCGCGGCGATGTCGAGGTGCACGTGCGGGCCAGCAGTTGGGCCGCTCACCGCCATGCCGGCGACCCGGCCTACGCGGGCGTGGTGCTGCACGTGGTGCAGGTTGCCGACGTGCTGGCGCTGGATGGTCGCGGTGCGCACGTGCCCACCGTCCAGCTCGAGCTGCCGCCGGCACTGCGCCACGGTGCCGGCGCGGACGTGCCGACCGTCCAGCTCGAGCCCTCGCCAGCGCTGGGCCAGGCTGGGAGTGCGGCTTGGCCGCCGCGGGTGCGCCCGCCGCTGGTGCCGTGCGTCCGCGATGCCGCGGCAGTGGTACACATCGTCGAGGCGGCCGGACGCGAGCGGTTTCGGGCGCGGGTGGCGCGCTTCGCGGCCGACCTGCGCCTGGTCGACGCGGATCAGGTGGTGTGGCGCGGGGTGTGTGAAGCGCTGGGGTTCCGGCGCAACACGCAGCCGTTCGGGCAACTGGCCGACGCGGTGCCGTGGTCGCTCGCGGCGGAGGTGGTGGCCGATCGCGGGCCGGTTGGCCTGGCCGGTCTGCTGCTGGGCTCGGCCGGGCTCGTGGCCGAGGCCACGCTGCCCGAGGCCCACGCCTGGCGGGCGCTGCAGCGCAGCCTGGGCGTGCGCCCAGCGCTGCAGCGCTCGAACTGGGATCGGCGCCAGGTGCGAGCGGCGAACGCGCCCGAGCAGCGCTGCCGCGGCCTGGCAGAGCTTGCAGCCCGCTGGACCAGTGCCGCCGGTGTGCAACGCGACGCAAGCTCGACGCCTGGCACGGACACGTTCCGCGACCTGGCGACAACGACAGGCGCGGCGACCCGCTCTGGCCCAGCGAAGCTGCACGGCGTGGCCGTCCAGCGTGGCGCAAGCGTAGCGTCTGGCACTGCGCTGCCACCTGGACAGTGGCTGGCGGAGCACATTCTCGAGCGCGTCAGCGAGGCGGCGACGGCGCGGTCGCCGAAGCTATGGCAGGTGGCGAGCGCCTCGCCGTGGATCGGCCGCGGCCGCGCGCAGGTCATCGCCGTCAACACGCTGCTGCCCTTCGCCGCCGCGGCCGGCATGCCTCAGGCCGCGGCGCTGTTCGACCGTTTGCCCGGCGAGCCGAGCAATCGCATCGTGCGCTACATGGCCGAGCTGCTGGGCGGCTCAGGCGTCCGCTTTCGGGGCGCCTGCCACCAGCAGGGCTTGCTCCACCTGTTCAAGTTCACATGCGCGGCGCGAGTGTGCGAGCGTTGTCCGGCGCGCGCAACAAGCCCGACACCTCGCACGTCGAAAGACTAGACGAAGTGAACTCGCTCACCCTGATCCGTGGGCGACAGGCTGCCGCCACACCGACCACACACCACGCGGGCGCCCAACACGCGAGCGCTATTGGCCGTCCGCGGCCGAAGCAGCGTCCCGCCTTCCAGTGTGGCAACCGCTTCGCCGCACAACATACACGACAATTCGACCCATTTTGTGCGACGAATACGCGCACCGCGCTCGACCAGCTTTGTCGACATTTCCGAAACCGTAGATCTTCTGCGCTGGGGCTGGCAGTCAGGCATCTCCCCTACTGTCACCCGGACCTTGGTACCGGGTCAAAAACTCGCCTGTCAGGAATAGTCAGACGCATCCAAATGTTTTAGACATAGCCGAAAGGACTTTCCGCACTCCATGACCTCTCCTGAGCAAACCCACACCTATGTGAAACCACAGCGGCGCACGTTCTTCGTCGCCGATCTGAAGTGCTACATGTGCGGCAGCGTGTCAGGTTCCATCGAGAGTGAGCAGTCTTTGACGGGCGCCAGCCAATCCGGCAGCCCCGTCGTCTTCCGCCCCGCCGGCCGCGACCAGGCCGAGGCCGTCCAGATCGTCAACTGGCGCCGACTTCGCTGCGACCGTTGCGGCGGACCGCTGTTCCTCGATGAAACCGACGTCGTTACCCGTCGCTATGAGGACTACAACTGGCTCGAGGAGCGACCACGCCGTGGCCGCCCACCGAAGCGCCTGATCGAGGAGCGCCGCCGCGAACGCGAGCTGCTCGAATCCCAGGCCGCCTGAACGTCCCCGTTGTTCACCCGGCGTTAAGGCTCACACAGTCCGTTGGTCAGGGGTGGCCGTCGCGCTGCCCCAGCCCTTCCGCCAGGAGCGATCGCACAAAAAACCCGAGGTTGGCTGGTCGCTCCGCCAGCCGGCGCACCAGGTATGGGTACCACTCCTCGCCGTACGGCACATACACCCGCACCCGGTAACCAGCTTCGACCAGCCGCAGCTGCAGGTCGCGGCGCACGCCAAAGAGCATCTCGAAGTCAAAGTTCTCCGGCGCGATCTTCTCAGAGCGCACGATCTCGCGGGCACGCCTGATCAGCCGCTCGTCGTGTGTCGCGATCGCCGGATGGTTGCCGGCAACCAGCAGGCGCTCCATCAGCCGTTCGTAGTTCGCGTCCACTTCGGCCTTCTCCGCGTACGCAACCCTGGCGTGTTCCAGGTACGCACCTTTGCACAGCCGCACCGGCACTCCCATGTCGATGGCGCGCTCGGCGTCGGCCGCGGTGCGGTACAGGTACGCCTGCAGCACGATGCCAACGTTGTGGAAGCCGGCATCCCACAGCTCGGCGTGCACGTCGAGCGTGCGCTGGGTATACGCCGAGGACTCCATGTCGATGCGCACGAAGGTGTTCAGCTCGCGAGCCCGCTCCAGAATCTGGCGCAGGTGCGTGACGCACAGCTCGCGCGATACATCGAGACCGAGCTGGGTCAGTTTCAGCGAAAGATTGCCGTCAACCTGCTCGGCGGCGATCGCTTCGAGCGCCTCCAGGTAGGCGGCCACCGCGCGGCGGGACGCGTCGGCGTTGGTGACGCTTTCGCCCAGGTGATCTAGGCTGACGAGCAAGCGCTGGGTGTTGAGCGTCTCGGCGACGACGATTCCGTCGGCAAGCTCTTCGCCGGCCACGTAGCGCTGCGTCAATCCACGCAACAGATCGTGACGCCTGATCAGGCGGTACACGGGCCGCCTGTTTGCCAGGTACAGCAGCGTACCCTTGAGCAAGGTCCTGGCTCAGGTTGTACGCCTTCGCCGGGCTGCTCTGCCAGTCACGCCGAGCGCGGCCAGTACGCAGAGCAGGGACGCCAGGCTGATCCCCAATCCAATCCTGACACTGGTGGGCTCGAAGCGCAGCTCGACGTCATGGTCGCCGGCGGGTATGGGCACCACGCGGAACAGGACATCGCCGCGCAGCACAGCGGCGGGTTGGCCGTCGACGGTTGCCGTCCAGCCGGGGTAGTAGGTGTCGCTCAGAACCAGCCAGGCGTCGCCGTCGGCCGAGGTGTGCACCTGCACGGCGTCAGGCGCGTAGCTGACGATCTGGGCCGTGCCGTGGCCGCCGCGCTGGCCGGCGAGTTCGGTCGACTGGGTGGTCGTGTCGTCGGCCAGGATGACTTGCTGATCGGGTTGAAACGGCTGGTGGATCATCTGGCTGAGCGCCGTACCCAGACTCGGCGCCACGCTCGCGGAGGGGACCACGAAGGCGCGGGGAAACGCCGCGGTGTTCTCGAGAACCCGAATCTGGTTATCGGCGTAGACCTGCCGATACTTGGAGTCGGTCTTGCCGAAGAGCTGGGTGATCGACCCGTCGCTGCCGACCATGCCGCCGCCGTAGAGCACGAACTCGCCGGCGGGAGACACGGCCGTCACGGTGAGTGTGGAGGCGTTGACGCCCGAGGGGTTCAAGGCAACGTCCGCAAATGACAGCTCGCGGTCCACTGGCTCGGGTCCGCCTGGCTCGGTGGTTGTAGCCGCCACCTGCACGTGCTGGTGCTGGACCGACGACTGGATGGCGGGCACGTTCCACGCCCAGTCCATGGAATCCCGGCCCGCCTGAAGCTCTGCACTGGCGACTGGCCGACCGGCGTCGTCGCGCAGCTCGAGCTCGGCGACGGGTGCGCCCTGCGGTACCTGCACAGCGCCGAGCAGGGCGGTCACGAAGCGCATTTCGACGATCGGCGCGGCAGCGTGCAGGCTAAAGCTCTGCTGCGCGAGGGCGCTACTCGCCGGCGAGTGCAGCAGTGCCTGCATGGGCAGAAAGTCGACGCCGTCGAAGTTTGACAGCTGGCCGAATTGGGCTGGGTCCAGGATGTAGCGAACGTCCCACAGGTCCAGCAGCGCGTCGTCGGCGTACAGCACACGCCCGAGGTAGTCACGGTGCCAGATAAATTGCAACGAGCTGTAGCCGTTGGCCTCCTGGACACTGCCGAATGGCGCCAGGCGATCGGGGGCGACCTGGTTCAGAGCGGGCGAGGCCAGGACGCGGTTCGGCGCCCCGTCGACGGCGGGCAACTGTTCTACGGCCTGGACCGCGGCTGGCTCGGCCGAGATGGCCGGCAACGACTCACGCGGATGGATCGCCCACCCGAAGGTCAGCAGATCGATGGCTGTCAAGCCGAGAAAAACTGCCGGCCAGCCGCCCCAGGCTCGGCAGCGACGCCAGGGCGACAGCTGCCAGAGCCAGATGCACGCGGTGATGACCGCCAGACCGACGAGGCCGAACAGCACGCGCGCGTTGCGCAGGCTGGTGGACCACGCCAGGCCGTTGAATACGTCGTCGGTGGAGAGCGGGTAGGTGTCGCGCGGCAGCGACAGGTAGGCGCCGTCGATGATGGTGCGGGCGCCGTCCGGGAAGATGCCGAGCGCCGCATGGGTCGCCACCAGCAGCAGGCTCAGCATGAGGGTGGCGCACGTCAGGCCGATGACTACGCCGCGCACGCGGGCACGGGCGAGCGCATTGTTGGCGCGGGTCATCAGCCAGGCCAGTCCGTACGCGGCCAGCATGCCGCCGGCGAGCATGACCACGAACGTGAAGCGGCCAGGTGCGCGCAGCCCTGCCAGCCCGGGCAGCAGCCACACCAGGTAGTGCAGGTTCACCGGGCTGTACTGACCCAGTGACAGCACCACGCCGAGCCCGGTCATG
>JAFAWJ010000131.1 GCA_019242065.1 Chloroflexota bacterium | reverse complement strand
GTGTCAATAGCCGGCCGGATGTAGGCCAGGGATCGCCGGGTGGGTGTAGGCCACCAAGCGAGATCGGAGTTGTTTGTGAATCAGGCTGAGATGGACGGGTCCTCCTTGCGGCGTTGACGTTGGCGGTAGCTGTCGGCGCGGATGACGAGCACGTGGCAGTGATGCGTCAGGCGATCCAGAGCAGCACTGGCCAGTAGGGCATTAGCGAACGCGTCCGGCCATTCGGCGAGCGCCCGATTACTGGTGAGCAGCAGCGGCTTGCGTTCATAGCGCTCGCGGATCAGGTCGTACAGGTCCTCCGCCATCTCGGCCGTCACTGGTCGCAAGCCGAAGTCATCCAGCGCCAACACGTCGACGTTGACCAGCCGCTGGAACCGACGGCGGTACGTTCCGTCGCCGCGAGCCGCGTGCAACTCGGTCAAGACCCGATGCGCAGAGCGCTGCAGTCCGGTATAGCCGCGCTTCAGCGCCTCGACGATCAGTGCGTTCATCAGATGGCTTTTGCCGACGCCGCTGGGGCCGGCGAGGATCACGTTCTCGGCGCGCCCGACGAACGCGGCAGTCGCCAGGTCCGTGACCCGCCCGCGGTCCAACTCCGGCACGGCAGTGAAGTCGAAGCTCGCCAGGGTGCGAGTTGGGTCGACGTTGGCTTCGGTGAGTCGGCGCTTGAGGTGGGTCTGGTCGCGTCGCTCCAGTTCATCGTCGAGCAACACGGCCAGGAACTCGATCGGGCTGAGCTGCTCCTGCGTCGCCTGGGCCGCGCGCGTATCGAGCGTGTCCAGGATGCCGGAGAGTTTCAGTCGGCGCAGCTTAGGTAACAGCGGATGGTTGAGCATCACGCTGCCCCATCGTTGACGACGTCGAAGAACTCGTCGGCGGAGCGTTCGAAGGTGAACGACGCGGTGTGGATCACCGCGGATGGAGTGGTCGGTACTGGCTGCTGATCGAGTGCCGCGTTCAGGATGTCTTTGATGCGTCGGTAGCGCACGTCGCCAAAGTGCAGGGCGCGCTGGCAAGCGGCTTCCAGGCGCGTCTTACCCACCTGATCCAGCAACCGCAACAGCGCCTGCACCGAGCGCAGCCGATCGAGCGGACGCTCAGCCAGCAGCAGCTCGACGACCTCGGACGTGGCCGGCCCGATCGTCAGCGCCAGGCGTCGGCAGTAGGCAGGGGTGCGTTCCAGGTAGGCCGCCTTGTGGGGCGGGTAGTGCTCGGTGCGCGTCAACCACTGGCCGCGCTGGTGGGCTCGCGGGTGAGTGGTGACCAGCTCCGGGCCATCGAAGAACTGGACCACGTGGGCGAAGATCCAGGCATCCAACGCCTGGCCGACGTAGCGGTACGGCGCCGAGTAATAGCTGCCGTCGAGGACGGCATGGCAGTCCGGATGCACTTTGGCGCGCTTGATCTCGACCAGCTCAAAGGGCGTTCTGGGCAGCGGCTGCAGGTGGAGCTGCTCCTCGGCCACGAACACGGCCAACGGTGGCCGATGCGTCGTGCCGTGGTCTCGGACGCCGGCTCGCTCGGTGATCCACTGGCGCAACGCGGCGTTGGCGACGTGCAGATCGGCGAACTGCTGACCGGCTAGGAAGCTGCGTTTGACGAAGTGGACGCCATTTTCGACCTTCCCCTTGTGCTCGGGCGTATACGGGCGGTTGGGGCTGATGACGAAGCCGTAGTGTTGGGCCTGGCGACGATACGCCTCGCCGACGACCGGATCATGCAGGTGGGCCTCGAGGATGGCGGCCTTGAGATTGTCCAGCACGATCCGGTGGGGGATGCCGCCAAACCACTCGAAGGCGTGTCGATGGCAGCTCAACCAGGTGCTGATCTTCTGATCGAACACCAGCTCGGCGTACTGGTGGCGGCTGTAGCCCAGCGTCATGACGAAGATCCAGGCGCGGCGTGGTTGTTGGTTGCGCGGATCCAGCAGCGTGCCCGCGCTGCCGAAATCGACCTGTGCTTCCTCGCCCGGTGCGGTGTGCACGCGGACTACGGCCTTCGGCATCGGCGGGCGCAGCGTCCGGACGAAGCGGCGGATGGACGAATAGCTGCCGGTATAGCCGCGCTCGCGCAGCCGATCGAAGATGGTCATTTGCTCCACACCCGCCTCGAGCAAGTGCTCGACCTGAGCGCGATAGGGTTCGACCGTGGACGGCGTGCGTGGCGGGGGCGCCGCGGGCCCCAGCCGCTGTAGGAGCTCTGCCGCTTCTGGCAGCGGACGCACGGCGTCCAGGTAGCCCGCGGCCGCAGCCAGCTGGGCGTACTTCTGGACGGTCATTCGGGCCAGGCCGAGATCCTGGGCGATGGCGCGCTGGCTTCGCCCAGCCCGCAGTTGATGGACCAACTCGCGAAGGTAATGCACGTGTAGTCGCTCCAACTCTGGCCCTCCGGACAGGTTCTGCCCAGAGGGTGCGCGCCGACGCGGCTGGTCGACAGGTGGCCTACACCACCCGGCGATCCGCTGGCCTACATCGGCCGGCTATTCCTGGCCTACACCACCCGGCGATGCCTGGCCTAGTTTCGGGCGACTACTGACACTGTGCCGAGTCCCATTGGGGCTGGCCTGCCTGGGGTGGTTGATGGCTCAGTCAGCGCACGCGGCGCATCGGCCATCCTCGAGATGGACGGCCGTTATCAGCTTTACACGTACGACTGTGACCAGGGACGTTGCACCGGGTTTGCAACCGACTTGTGGCGAGCCATCGGCCACGATCAACAGCAGGCGTATCTAGATGCGGTCATGGACGCGCTGGTCGCCGCATTTCCGGTTGACCGTGGCGCATACGTTGTCGCGATCGAAG
>JAFAWJ010000981.1 GCA_019242065.1 Chloroflexota bacterium | reverse complement strand
TCGAGCGGGCATTGTCGCGTAGCAGCGCCACGCCGGTCAGAATCACTGCACCCGTATCGATGTCGGAGCGGTCGAGTCCCGCGGCGCGATACTGGCGATCGATAAACTCCCGCAGGACCGCGGCGTCGATGGCGGTGCCGCCCACGTACGGCGTGAGCAGAATCTCCGACTGATAGATCAGGGCGCGCGACACGATGACGTACCGGCCGTCCTGTCGCGCCAGCTCCAGTCGTGAAAAGAGCAGGTGCGACGTGGAGGAGCCGATATCCACGCCAACGCTGGTCAGCACCAGCTCGTTTTCCTCCACCATGTCGCGGGTGGCCGCCGTGAAGCTCACGCGTGGGTCCGGTAATGATCGATAATTTCTTGGCCGGTGGCCTTCCAGACGTGATCGTGGGACACCACGTAGCTCAGGATGTCTTCTAGAACGGCAATACGTCCTGGCAGACCTGTCACGAACGGGTGCAGCGCCAGACAGAAGACGCGTGGCATTTCGTCGCCTTCGTCGTAGAGCGTTCGGAAGGCACGCTTCGCCAGCTCGCCCCACTCGGAGCCGGCAGACAGCGGCGGGCGGATGAGGCGCATGTCGTTGAGCTCAGTGGTGTACGGGAGGGACCACAGTCCGTTGTCGAAGCGATAGGGAAGGTCGTCGTTGACCCAGTCGCAGATGTACTGGAGGCCCGCGTCGCGCAGCACGTCCAGGCCCATCAGCTCCCAGCCGCGTTCCAGACACGCGGTGACGACTTCGGGTATGCCATCTCGATCCAGAACGCGCATAATGCGCCAGACTCCGACCCGATTCGCGTAGTCGGGGACGTACGAGTACAGCGCATGCCGTTCGCCGCGATTCATTGCAGCCGAGGGTACGCCGCTTCGCGTGCACCGCTGTTCAAAGCGACGTCCGGCCGCCAGGCGCGGACCAGGTCGTCGGCGGTCACGACCGTAGACCACGAGCGGACGCGACGCAGACAGTTTGGTGCCTGGCGTCGGTCGAGGCGACGCTCCAGTCCGAGACGTAGACGATGGCGTAGTCACGCTCAAACGTCATGGACGTATTCTCCGCTGTCGCGCAGGTAGCCGATTTCGCGGTAGTAGCGCTCGGCGCCCGCGTGGAGTGGGACGTCGCCAATGCCTTTCCACACGGTGCGCGAGTCGTAAGAGAAGGGACGGTTCAGATACTTGAGCTCTCCGCGTCGCTCATCCAGCGCCCTGGCTACGATGTAGGCGAAGTCTTCGGGCAGATCGGTGCGACCGTACACCGACTGGCCGTTACGAGCCAATGTCACCATCGGCTGCTCGATGCCTCGCAACAGCCCCCGCGGGACAGGTGCCACCTCCAGCCGGTAGCGCTCGACCATGCGATCCATGAGCTCCGACGCAAACGAGAGATACTCCAGGTCGAAGCGCTGAGAGACCTCGTACATCAGGTCATTTTCGATGTTGCCGGCCAGTCCGCCATGCGCCGTGATCAGGACCTCGAACTCCGACCGATTGGCGCGCGCCTCACCGCCGAAGCCATGCTTCGTGACGCCACCCCACGACTCGAGCTCGTCGAGTCGGTAGTAGCTCACGATGTCAGCCGTAAAGGGTGAGCCGTCGAGCGCGACCGTGACCGGCAAACGTTTTTGCGCGATGTCCTCCAGCCGGTGGATGCCGGCACTCTTCTTGGCCACGGCCTGAATAAGGTGGACGTCCTCGATGTAGGCCAGCAGTCGCAGGTGTGTCTGGGGTCCGTCCTGGTAGCCGTCTCCCACGAAGGCGCGCCACAAGGTATGCGAATTCGTCACGCCGAAATCGACCTTGCCCCTGGGCGGAGGCGGGTCGCCGAGGGCGATGTCCGCCGGCAACAGCGGGGGTGTGTCCATAGCCCGGGCGACCGTGGGAACGCTGAGCTGGCGGTTGCAGTTCCAGCACACACGCACGTTGTAGCCGTACGGTTTGACGGCGTCGCGGGTCCAGGCCGCCAGTGGCCCCCAGATGCAGGTGGGACACGCACCAGCCATGATCGGTTCCCTGGTGAAGGCCACCCCAGTCTCCTCTCGTATGTTCCAGTCATCTGACCTACGCCAGGATGCCGCATCACCCATGTCGCATGCTGCGCGGCGTGCGCGCCAGCGGCCGCGAGGCCGCCGTACACTTGCGCCGTGCGTCGCCGTCAGGTCCTGGAGCTCTTTGCTGGCACCGCCAGTGCGCTCTACCTGGAAGCCTGTTCGTCAACGCCTGCGCCGAGCTCTCCCACTTCGGTGCCCGTCGGGACCCGCCAGCCAGCGACCGTCGGCGTCGCCACGACGCCTCAGCCGACCTCGCCGCCGGTCGCCCAGACCACGTCATTCAGCGCACAGCCCGGGCAACCGACCGCGCAGCCCGTGCGCGGCGGTACGCTGCGCGCCGCGATGGTCGGCGATCTCACCTCGATCGACGGCCAGCAGAGCTTGCCCGGCGTGACCGGCACCGTCGGCAACGCCTACGAGACGCTCACCCGCTACGACGCCAACCTGCAGCCCCAGGCTCTGCTCGCCGAAAGCTGGGACCTCAGCAGCGACGCCAGACAGATCAAGGTCAACCTGCGCAAAGGCGTCCAGTTCCAGGATGGCCGCGAGCTCACCAGTGACGACCTCAGCTACAGCCTGATGCGGGTGCGCAATCCGCAACTGGCGGCGATCGCTGGCCAGTTGGCCGGCCAGAGCGCTTGGTGGACTCGCGTTGAGACGCCGGACAAATACACGCTGGTCATGGCTTCGGACGTGCCCCGCCCGGGCGTCTTCGACTTTTTCCAGTACCTCACCATCGTGGACAAGAACCTGATGGAAGGGCCGGACGCAAAGACGAAAGCCAACGGCACCGGGCCGTTCTCTTTCGTGGAGTGGGTGCCTGGCGATCACGTCACCATGGCCCGCAACCCGACGTACTGGGACACCCGCCTGCCGCTGCTGGACAGTCTCCAGACCCGTATCTTTCGCGACACGCAGGCGATGGTCGCCGGTCTCGAAGCGGACGCACTCGACGAGGTCGATTCACCCGCGCTGCTGGACCTGATCCGCCTGAAGCAGGACCCCAACTATCGGGCGCTCGTGGTCGCCGCCAGTGGCCTGTTCGTGTGTATGGTCGCCAACACCACGCTACCGCCGACCGACAACAAGCAGTTCCGCCAGGCGATCAACTACGCCATCAACCGCCAGCGCTTTGTCGACACCGCCTTCGGGGGCATCATTACCGATGCGCAGGATCTGCCGTTTCCGCCGCAGGCGCCAGCATCGGATCCGGCGCGCAACACGCACTACACGTTCGACCTGGACAAGGCGCGCTCGCTGGTGCAGGCCTCCGGAGTGGACTCGACGGCAATCGAGATCGTGTACTCCAACACGACGTTCGGCGACATCAACCAGATGTTCGCGGAGATCCTCCAGGCGGACCTGGCGACCGTCGGCGTCAATCTGACGCTGCGGCCAGTCGATTTTGCGACACAGTTCGACACCGGTACGAAACGGTCGTACCAGGGGCTGCTGCTCAGCTCCGGGTCGAGCGCGAACCTGGCGGAGGCGAGCTCGTTCCTGACCCGCAGCCGGTTCTACAGTCCCGATGCGAAGACGAGCTTCACTGGGCTGGACAGCCCGACGTACACGAGCCTGATCGGCCAGGCGGCGACCGAGCCCGACGCCAGCAAGCGGCGCGACCTGTATCAGCAGATCAACGACGCGATCCTGGACGAGTCCGCGTCGATGGCTATCTCGCTGTATCCGTCGACGGCGTTGATCGCCAGCAGGGTCCAGGGCCTCGACTACGATTCGCGCCCGTCGCTGACGTACGCGACGGCCTGGCTCAGCGCGGCGCCTCAGTGATGATGAGCCTCCTCTAACCTGTATGTTCCCGGCTCGGAGGGACCGCTGTACAGCGACTCGGGCATGTGCAGCTCCGCGCCAACCGCCCGCAGGCGTTCGGCATAGTACTGCCGCACGTACGGATCCTCCTGGTGATAGTGAATGGTCACGCCGCCCTCGTCGATGCCATAGATATTCCAGGCCCGCACTTCTTCGCCGTCCTCGCCGCCCATGGCTCCGCCACCCGCCGTCGGACCACCCCAGTAATTGATGAGCCGCGTGGGTTCCTTGTTGACGTTGAAGTGCTGGTGGAACCAGTTGCCACCGCCCGGCGCCGCCGCCACCAGGCCGCCGGCCACGTATTCCTGGACCTGCACCAGGTCAGCCTTGCCGTTCTGCCACGGTCGGGGTCCGGCCTCGACCGGCCAATTGAAGGTGTAACCGCTGCCTCTGAGGCACACGATCACCGCGCCCGACTGGTGGTAGTGCGCCTTGGAGTAGCGACCACTCGGGTATTCCGCGATGAATCCGCCGGTGCCCGCCGTCGCCGGATAGCCATGAAAATACGGCTGGATGCGTCGGGCGCCCGGCGCGCGCTGATTGTCGAGTGGCAGCTCGCAGTTGACGATGTCCGGAAACAGGTTGCTGTGCACCGCCGCTCGACCGCGCACCGTCTCGGCTTCGACGTCCGTGCGGGCCTTGAAGAAGTCGGCCGACGCATCGTACCGCTCGCGGAAGTCGAACGAGTTATCGAAGACGAAGCTGCGGCTGTTGTAGATGTTCATGATCGGTGGTGCATTGTTGGCGACCAGCACCAGCGCCGGACTGTTGGTGGCGTTGACCAGGCGGTGCCAGGTGTTGATCGGCGCCATGAACAGCGAGCCCGGCTGCCACTCGAACACGCTCGGTCGGCTTTCACCCTCGCGCCAGACCTCGGTGCTGCCGCGTCCCTCGATCACCAGGAAGAACTCGTCGTACATGTGCCGCTCGGGGTTGAGCGCGCCGGCGGAGGGCACTTCGACCACGAACATGCCCTTTTGACTCTCGATGCCGCGCAGGTGGAGGAAGCAGCCGCGTCCGCCCAACCGCCGCCACGGCGCCAGGTTCAGCTGGCGCGTGTCGTAGACGCCGATGCCGCGGAAGACGGGGATGTCTTCCTCTTCCATGTACAGCTCATACGGGCTCTTGACGCGTTTGTACGTGAGGTAGCCCGCGGCCTGACCGTCACTGCCTGGTTCCTGGAATTCGAGTTTTGCCACCGGAACAGGCTACTACGAGCTCAGCTCAGGACTGGCGCCGTCGCTCCAGGCTGGGCGGTGATCCAGTCGTTGGCCGCGCTGACCCAGTCGGCGTCTCGGTCGAGGACGAAGCCCGTCGCTCGCACCCGATAGCTTTCTGGACTCTTGACGCCGAGCGGCGGCCGGCCCTGGTCGCGATCAACCGTCGCTGCAAGCCACAAGCGTCGAACGCGGATGACCGCGCTGTCACTGCTCCCCAGATGCTCGTTCGAGCGGTCCGCGATCGGGCCCATGCTTTCCTGCACGGCGGCATCCTGTCCGGAAATGCCCGGTACGCCGAAGAAACGGTGCGTGCGCTGTCGTTCGCGGTCCAGCTGATAGTCGTTGTCACGATTGGCGAGCGGTCGCCAGGCCCCGCCCGCTCGCGTCGACACCGGCTGGCGCGCGGAGGGCACCAGGTGCACGCCTCCCCGCACACGCGGATGGTCGCCACGCTCGTGCTCGCCCAGTGCGCGCTGCGGATTCCACGAAAAACACCACGCCATAGTGGTGAAGTCGTCCATCGGCACCCATGCGAATCCGCCGACGCTGGGCTGCGCGTCCTCCCCGCCAGCATTGAAGGCGTTGTAGAAGGGCATCATGAAGTGGGTGATGCTCCAGTAGCAGCGCTCCGGATCGGCAAGTCTCTGAGCGCCGATGCGCAAGCCGTAGGGTGTCTCCAACAGTGCAAACTGTGGCCGCTTGTCCAGTCGGTAGCGGTCGCGCGGACTCATCGCGTTGAGATCGACGTGCAACGGGGCGTGGAGAAAACCGGAGTGGCTCGGATCGAT
>JAFAWJ010000863.1 GCA_019242065.1 Chloroflexota bacterium | reverse complement strand
TGGTCTCGAACGTGAGTGCCTGCTGGAACAGCGAGTTCGCCTCCGCGTAACTGCGCGCTCGCATCGCGGCTTCCGCCTGTGTCGCCAGCGTGCGCGCGCGCGAATCGCTCAGCGTGCTCTGCGCGTACGTCTCCATGACCGAGTCTTCGAGGGATCGGTCCCAGATGCCGTAGGCGCGCACGGCCCACGCGTAAGCCTCGTCCACCACCCCCAGGTCGCGATAGACGTGCGCGATCTGCAGCATGTCGAAGGCGTCGATGCCTGGCGAGGCAGCCGCCTGCGCCAGAACTCGCAGGCCCCCGTCGTCGTCGAAGCGCGCAGCGCGGACCCAGGCCAGGTCGCGCAGGACGGCCGGCTGGCTCGGGTCCTGGCCTTGCGCCGCCGCGAACAGCGTCTCGGCATCGGTCAGGTCACTGGCGCGCGACGCCGACTGCGTTGGGTGGGCGAACGCCGCGTTCATTTTCAGTCCGCCGGCGTTCAGCAGCAGTTGGGCGCGTCCGGCGGGCAGCGCCGCCAGCACCACCACAGCCAGGGCCAGCAGCCCGAGCAGTGCCCCGCACACACGCAGGGTCCAGGTGCTCAGGAACGCGAGTGACGCTTCCGGCAGACTCGCGACCACCGACGCCGTGGCCAGAAGCAAGAGCGTCGTTCCGACGTTGGTGGTCACCACCTGGTCCGTCAGCCCGTGCGCCTCGAGCCCGCCGACGATACCCAACCCGGCGATCAGGAGCTGTCGATGCCCCGTCAGGACCCCCGATCGGCGGGCCAGCAACGCCGCGCCAATGACTACGCCGGGGATGATCAGCATGCCCAGCGCGCCGAGCGGCCCCTGCTCCAGGTAGCTCTGCACGAACGTGTTGTGCGCGTAGAAAATGCGGTCGGGGTCCGGGTTGATCTCGTACTGCAGCGCGACGGCATTGGCTGTGTCGACGCCCAGCCCGACGCCGGTCAGCGGGTACTCGACCAGCAGGCGCACCAGGTCGCTCCAGTACGTCAGGCGACCGGCGGTCGAACTGAACTCCAGCCCTTTGTCGAGGATGCTGACCGCGGCGAGCGCGAGCGCTAGGGGTGCGGCGACAATCGCTAGCAACGCGTAGCGGCGTGGCCAGACGAACAGCCCGATGGCGCAAATGCCCGCCGCCAGGCCAGTCAGTCCGCCGCGCGCGCCCGCGCCGACCAGCAGCAGCAAGCCCACGACCACCAGCGCGATCGCGACAACCGACGTCCCGAGACGCGGACGTTCGAGCAGCACGGCGCCACAGGCGAAGATCATCACCAGCGCCAGGTCGATCACTCCGTTGTAGCCAACGATGAAGCGCGTATTGGTGATTTCGACCGGGTCGGTGAGTGTGACCAGGCCAAAAGTTGGTCGGAAGATGACGTCGAGCCGCTCGCCGAGCGTGCCGCGAAAGACGTCCGGTCCGCTGGCGGAAATGACCCACACGCTGGCCAGCAGACACGCGAGGGCGGTCCCGATCAGCAGCCACGCGGGCTGTTCAACCCGCCGCAGGCCGATGCTGGCGACGATGGCGAGCACGCTGGCGACGAGCAGTCCGAGCAGGCGCTCGAGCGCTACGCGCTGATCCAGACTGAAGGCGAAACCGACGAGAGCGCCTGCGAGCAAAAAGGCGCACGGCACGATCAGTGGCCATGCGCCCGCCAGGGAGATACCTGTCCAGGTGATCGATCGCGGGCGAGCCGCCACGCGGACGCTGGTGCTCATCCGACTGAGGGTGCCGTCATGCGTTGAGTTGCTCTGCGCTTCGGCGACAACATCACCTCGATCCTGGCCTCGAGCGTCCTGGTGACGGGGTGTGTGGTATGGCGCGCGGCAAGCGCCGACAGGCTCGCGACACGACTGGCGGCGACGGCTGAGCTAGCGGTCGGGTGCTCAGACCTGCAGTGCCGAGACGGAGATTGACCGACAGGCGATAGGTTGCCCAGATGTAAATAAAAAATGTTGGTGTCCCATGTACGTGTCCAGCCTCGAGCCGGTAGGCCGCGCCGCTGACCCGTAGAATAGCCCGAGTGCCGCCGCCGATACGTGTCTTG
>JAFAWJ010000835.1 GCA_019242065.1 Chloroflexota bacterium | reverse complement strand
GCGACGGCGGCCCCTGGTCCCAGTCCTCGACGGGACGATTCGAAGACATCAGAATGGCCCCGTCTCATGGCGGCGGGTGGAGCGGTGCAGCAGATCCGCGGCCGCGGTGGTGGCAGATGGCGCATGTCTAGCACCTCGATCACCAGCAGGTCGACGCTCGAACCCATTCCAGCCGCGAGTGTCGTGCGCGCCGACCTCACTGACGACACTGTCTTGGAAGGGCCCTACCGCTACTTGTAAACTGCACGAAATTCAGTCAACTGTTGGCAACAGAGGTTAGTTCGTGCTTCAGGAACGTAACGAAGAGGTCGTATCCCGCCGAGAGGCGCTCAGGTTGGCGATGGGCGGCCTGGCGCTGACACTGCTGGTCGCGTGCGCGCCGGCAGCGCCGCAGGGCGCAGCCCCGGCGAGCACGCCTTTGCCCACTGGCACGCGTGCCGCGTCCACCGCCACGGTGATCGCGGTTGCCCCCGCACCTACTACGACCACAACCGAGGAACCTCGTTCAGGGGGAAGCCTGCACGTCGCGCAGAACGTAGAGATCGCTTCCGGCGGTCAAGCCGGCGTCTCGCCGCTGGATGCGAACAACATCACACCGGCCACCCTCAGCGCGATCTGGCTCGGCTTCGACACGCTGATCGCATACGACGCCAACTACAAACCCCAGCCGATGCTTGCCGAGAGCTGGGAGGTCGCTCCCGACTTCAAACAGGTGACTTTCACGCTCCGCAAGGGTGTCGAGTTCCACAACGGACGTGAGTTCACCAGTGACGACGTGAAGTACAATCTGCTCCGCGTCCGCGACCCAAAGGTGGGTGCGCAATTCACGAACATGAGCAACTGGTGGAGCGATATTCAAACCCCGGATCCGTACACGATCACGCTTACATCAGACCAGTCCCGCCCGGCGTTGTTCGACCTCTTTGAGCTGCTCAACATGTCGAACAAGGACATCACCGAATCGCCCGATTTCATGGCGAAGTCCGGCGGCACCGGTCCATTTATGTTCGCCGAGTGGGTGCAGGGCGATCACATCCGATGGGTCAAAAATCCGAACTACTGGCAAAGCGGTCGCCCGTATCTCGAGGAGGTCGTGATCCCGTTCGTTCCTGATGCGCAAACGATGGTGGTGCAACTCGAGGCGGGTGCGATCCAGGGCGTCGACACGCCGCCAACGACGGCCATCCCGCGGCTGCAGCAGAACCCCCAGCAGCAGGTCCTCACGAATGACCCGAGCGGTCAGTACTGGATCGTGGTGGCGAACACCACCGCCGGCCCGACGGCCGACAAGCGGGTTCGCCAGGCCATCAACTACGCGATCGACCGCCAGCGGTTTGTCGATACCGTTCTCAACCACTCCGGACCAGCAGAGTCGCTGCCCTGGCCAACCTTCTCCCCGGCCTACGATCAGGCGCGCGGTCAGCATTATATGCTGGATCTCGAGCGGGCCAAATCGCTGCTGGACGAGGCTGGGGCGACCAACACATCGCTCGACTTTCTGTACAACTCGGTCGTACCGGAGATTGGCACGTTCGGTCAGATGCTGCAGGCAAACCTCGCCGAGGTTGGCCTCACAATCAATCTGAAGGGCGTGGAGCGCGCCGCGTTCAACGCGATGATCGCGCAGTTCCAGTACGGATTGTTGATGTCCAATTCAGGCTTCGCCGCCCTGGACCCGACGACCCTCCCGCTAGTCAGTCGCTATTGGGACGTCAACAACAACCTGGCCGGCTTCAACGGAGACAGCCGATACAAGCAGTTGGTCACCACCGCCGCGATTGAGCCAGACGCTGGAAAGCGGCGCCAAGAGTTGCTCGACCTCGACGACGAAATCCTGGATCAGTCGTTTTCCATGGCAGTTGCTCCGTCCAAGCACGTCGTCAGCCTGGCGTCTAACGTGCATGGATTTCGGTTTCGATTGACGGAGGCCAACGTCTACACCGATACGTGGCTGAGCTAGCAGCGTCATACGCGTTGAGAATGCGATAGGGGCGTCGAAACCTTTCACACAGCAACGACCGCTGCACATCGGCGGGCGAACGCGAAGCTGTGTGTGCAACTTCGGCTCCATGTTCTCTCGCGTTCAGGTTCAGGCCGGGGTTGTCCACATCGGAGGCGTTGCCCACGCGGGCGGCGCCTGAAAGATACCGACGCCCGAGAGCCGCTCTATGAGCCTTCGCTCGTAAAAACTTTTCGGATCAAAGAACGTCAGTTCCGACGGGTCACGCACGAACGAACTGATGTCGTCATACTGCTGGTGCCAGCCGAGCGCACGCTCCGCCGTATTCCACCGTGCGCGTCGCTCGTCCACAACCTTCCGCTGGCCATGCGACTGCGAACGCACCGGATAGTGCTTGAGCAGGAACTTGTACGGAAAGACCCGCCGACCCGGAAATGCACAGTCATGCCCCGCCGAGGCGGCCAGAGAAACCGGTACCGGGAGCTTCTTCCATGCTCGCCGTTGATGAAAGTGGCCGGCGTGATTGCTGAATTCGAAGTAGTTGAAGTACGACTCGATCTCACGCGTACCATCGTCATAGCCGTTGTCCACCGGCCAGAAATTGAGGGTCACATGATCGATGCAGTTGAACCCGGCGAGGTCGACACTGTAGAGTGCGTCGCGTAGCGACACGCCCGGCCAGGGACTGCGGCGCCGCTCGTCTGCGTCGTGCAGAACGATCCAATCGGCATCGATATTGGCGGCCAGTTGTTCGACGCGTGTGAGGATCGCGCGCAGATCATAGACCGCGGGTGGCGCATCGCTCGGGAAGCGCTCGAGACCGCGGAGACCGCGACCCGAAAAGCGCCGCACGATGTCCAAGGTTGCATCCGTGGACCAGTTGTCGAGGACGAATACACCGACTTCGTCGCGTACGAGGTAGTCCAGCGTATCGGCGATGACGTCGGCTTCGTTGAACGTGGGAACGATCGCCACGACGCGGAAGGTGGTTGGCGCCCTCTCCGTCACGTACGGGTGGCGATCCACGATTGCAACGCGCCTGTCGTGTGACCAACCGAGAAAGGTCGACCGTACTCGCTGCGTGGCGAGGCGCGCGTCGAGAGTTGCATCGCCCACGAGGACGCTCACCGCGGCCCGCTGGGGCCACGCCGCAGCGCCATCGCCAACCGCATCCAGCAGGCGGACCGTCGGGTCGGAGTAGGTGGAGCGAAGATACTCGACAAACTGTCCGAGGACGGACATGCTGCCTGAAATGCAGGCTGTGTACCAGGCACGTGAAGCAGTGCCTGCAGGTGGTGACATGTTCGGCGCAAACGCACGGTACTCCCGGGGCGGCACCCTGGGCGCGACTTGCGTTTGCGGCTGATAGTTGTAGGAATTGGCCCGTCGTCGTGCTCATTGTTGAGCGTCCAGGAGAATCGAAGCGGACTGCTCAGTGACGTGGATGAAACTTTGCATCTAGACAGCGGCCGTCGCGGCCCGAGATCGGCTGCGGCACAGCGCTTCCGCTCGCAGGCTGAGCGCCACGCTCGGCGTCACCCGCAAGGTGCCTGGAGCAAATGCCGTTCGTTGCGGCGATCCGGCAGCGACGTCGCGCACCACGCGATCGAAGAGATCGGCGACGACAAAACGTGCGGCGCTCATTGTCGCGGTCGTGGTGGCGCCCAGCCCACCTCGGTACACGATCCTCTGAGCGCCCTCAGCCAGAATCGCTCCGGAGTCGAGCACCTCGGTCGCCTCGTGCACGACGAGCGTGATCTCCGGCCGATTCGCCAGTACCTCCCAGACCACGACCGGTCCGCCGCGCACCCAGCGTGGGTCGCTGGAGTGGATGTTCACCACCGGTACGCCGATGTTTCGCAAGGTCCGGCGGGTCAAGAACCGTGCGCCCATCAGGCACACCAGGTCGCACCGGAAGTTCCGCGTCGCTTCGGCGGCGGCCGGCGCGTTCAGCGTGGGCACATGTACCGTCGACACGTGAGGCGGCAATGGCGGCGGGGCGTCGCTCGGAATGGAGGCGGACCGCTCGGCCAGTGCCCGATACACGAGAATGCGAGCCAGCGCCGTCGGACGTGAGCAGCCAGCCACGCGCGCCTGCCGAGTGGCCAGTCGCCACAGGTGACGCGTGGGGGCCTGGCGCGCCTCGCGGTCATCGTCGAGGACGACAACCGCTACCTCGATGCCGGCCTCTCCCAAAGCAACGCCATGGCGCGCCACGAACGTGCGGACGATCTCGCCGGATGCGCCGCACATTACCCCAATTCGCAACGCCACGCCCGTCAACCCGCTGCCGTTTCGCCTCCAAGGAGCGTAAGAACTTCGCCGGTAATGTAGCTCGAGTCACCGTCCGACGCGAAGAACACATACGCCGGTGCGATCTCCTCCGGCTGCGCTGGCCGTTGATAGGGCACCTGCTGACCAAATTTCGCAACCTGCTCGGCTTCCTGGTCTGACGCATTCAGCGGCGTCCAGACCGGACCGGGCGCCACGCAGTTCACGCGGATGCCCTTGTCGACCAGGCTCTGCGCCAGCGACTTGGTAAATGCATGAATAGCGCCTTTGGTCGCGGAGTAGTCCAGCAGCGCTTTGCTGCCCTCCAGACCGGTGATCGAGCCGGTGTTGACGATCGCGCTGCCAGGCTTGAGGTGGGGTAGTGCTGCCCTGCTCATGCGGAAGTAGCCGTAGATGTTGGTCTCGAAAGTGTGCTCCAGTTGCTCGTCGGATAATTCTTCCAGGCTCGTGACGTGCTGCTGAAACGCCGCGTTGTTGACCAGGATGTCGAGCTTGCCCAACTCACCAACCGTGCGCTCCACCGCCTGCTTCGGGAAGGAGGGATCGGTCAGGTCTCCCGCAACCGACACGCAGCGACGGCCCTCGGCTTCGATGGCGCGACGCGTCACGTCGGCGTCCGTCTGTTCCTGGGGAAGATGCACGATCCCGACATCGGCGCCCTCGCGGGCGTAGAGGACGGCCACGGCGCGCCCGATTCCGGAGTCTCCACCGGTAATCAGCGCCACTTTCCCGGTCAGCTTACCGGCTGGCTTGTAGGCGGGTGCTTGGTATTCGGGCCGTGGTGTGATGTGCGCCTCGAGGCCGGGCTTCTCCTGACGTTGTTCTGGAAACGGCGGCCGTGGCTGTTCTTGTTGTGTCTGCGTCATGGCGCGTGAGCAGCAAGGGCCGTGCCCGAAGACTCGAGGACGTGCATGGAGACCTCAAGCGACCGTACTCCATGCGGCCGCAGCCGCCGTGAGGTCGTTCTTACACTTCAGCACATCACTCCAGATGTCTCCAACGCCGGCCAGTCGATCGACCACGGTGCCGATGCGAAATTGCGTCGGATAGATATCCTCGAGCTCCGCCCACCGGACTGGCATGCTGACCGGAGCGCCGTCAAGCGCTCGGGGCGAGTACGGACTGGCCAGCGTCTTACCTCGGGTGTTTTGATTGTGGTCAAGGAAGACCTTGCCGCGTCGGCGATCCACGGCCCAGTCCATCGTCAGCGTCTCAGGGTGTTGCTCCAGGACGAACCGACAGATCTGCGCGCTGATGCCTCGCACGGCATCGTAGTCGAACTGTCGCAAAATAGGAACGAACACATGCAGACCCGACTTGCCGCTCGTCTTCACAAAGGCCTCCAATCCTAACTCGTCGAGGAGCGTCTTTAGCCACCGGGCCACGATGCACACCTGAGCAAACCCGCGGCGATGCAGCTCTGGTTCTTCCCCGCCCTGCTCGGCACCCGAATACAGGTACGGGTCCAGGTCGAATACCATGAAATCAGGGTAGTTCAGGACCGATGCCTCCAGCGCCTGGACCGATCCACTGAACGTCGTCGGCAGCATGCGCGCATCGGGCTCCGGGCTCGTGCGTGAGTACCAGGGGTGGAGTTCGAGGTTGCCGATCTGCGCCAACCAGAGCAAAGTTTCCACGTTGTTGCAGATGACGTGATAGCCACTGGTCCTGTGTTCTTCAGCAAAGACCAGGGCGCGGCTTACGAAACTCGGCAGTGAAAACTCGACATGCTTCTGGTAGTAGCGCTTGCCAGTCAGCCCGGTAGGAAACCGATGGAGCGTAAGTGGCCGGTCGCGCAGGTGCGGCAACAGGTAGGGCGAGACGGCTGCGAAGTATTCGAGCAGCTCGCGTTTGGTGATGGCAGCATACGGTTGTCGCGTCGGCCAGTACACGCGCTCAGGATGGGTAATACGCAGGGCATCTGGCATGATCCCTCCCAGGCGCGCACTGCACGACGCGGACCGCACGCGGGTTCGCGTTCAAGAACGGTCAACGAGTGCCGACGTATGCATGAATAACTATTTACGCCCACGTGAGTCACGCTGGCCAGGACAGCGGCACATCATGTGCAGTCGGCGTGGCGAATCAGCATGGCACCTGCTTTTTTCCGTCCCATCGATCTCCCGATCAGCCGCCGCGCGCTCCTGGCCGGTGCTGCCGCCGCGGGCGTCCTCCTCCCGTTTGCCACGGCCGCCCGGCCAGCCGCCGCGGCTGCCTCTACCCGCAGCAAAAAGATCGCGCTCGTGCTCTCGCATGAGCAGTTCCCGACCCAGCAGTTGATCGACTTCGGCACCGCGGCCGAACAAGCCGGCTTCGACGGAGTCTGGACCAGCGACCACATCCAGCCGTGGCAGGAGGATGAAGGTCATGCGATGTTCCCGTGGATCACGCTCGCCTTGCTCGGATCCCGGATGCAGCAGGCCTTCTTTGGAACCGGGGTGACCACGCCCACATACCGGTATGACCCGGCGGTCGTCGCCCAGGCATTTGCCACACTGGGGGTCCTGTATCCGGGTCGCGTGTTTCTCGGCGTCGGCACCGGCGAAGCGCTTAATGAGACGACGGCCACGGGACGCTTCGGCCCTTACCAGGAGCGGCATGATCGACTGGCCGAAGCCATAGGCCTGATTCGACAGTTGTGGACAGGTGAGCATACGACATTCTCGGGGCAGTACTACGCTGTGCGCGACCTGCGCATTTACGATACGCCGGACCAACCTGTCCCGATCTACGTCGCCGGTAACGGGCCCAAGAGTGCCCGCCTGGCTGGCGCCCTGGGCGATGGCTGGATTACAACGCCGGCCAACCTGACCAATCCAGACCTGCACGATGCATTCCGCGACGGTGCGCTCTCGGCTGGCAAGGATCCCGGTGCAATGCCGATCCTGCTCGAAGACTTCGTGGTCGTGGGCGGCGAAGCCGAGGCCAACGAAGCGGCCACGTACTGGCGGTTTGCGCCGATCGGCTTCCAGAAGTTGCTGTACGTGCCGGACCCTCGCACGATCCAACAGCGAGCGATGGAGCTGTTGCCGACGCCGTATGACGTGTGGCAGGACTGGCTGGTCAGCATGGACCCAGGTGATCACGTGAAGCACATTCAAGGACTGTGGGACGCCGGTGCGACCCATGTGTTCGTACACAGCGGCAACCCGGACCAGATGCGTCTGATCGATTTCTATGCCAAACAGGTCCTTCCGCAACTTACGTCCTAGTTTGAGGGGTTGGGCGGCGCCAGTTATGGCGGCTGGTGTGCTGCTTGCGTTGCGCAGAGCCTTCGACAACTCAGCCCACGTTGACCTGCGCGGCCAAGTAGTGCTGATCACGGGCAGTTCGCGCGGACTCGGGCTGGCGCTGGCGCGTGAGTTCGCGCGGCGCGGTTGTCGCCTGGTCCTGTGCGCCCGCGACGCGTCGGAGTTGGAGCGCGCGCGCAGCGACATCGCCCGTCTGGGTGTCGACGTGCTGGCGGTGCCCTGCGACGTCGCGGACCGGGAGCAAGTCCAAGATGTGGTGCAGCGCGCGACCCGACACTTCGGGCAGGTAAACATACTTGTGGCGAATGCTGGTGTGATCAGCGTCGGCCCGTTCGCCGACCAGACGATCGAAGATTTCGAATACGCCATGGCGGTGATGTTCTGGGGTTGCGTCTATTCCGTGTATGCCGTCTTGCCTCAAATGCGCGCACGGCGGTCCGGCAAGATCGCAATCGTGACTTCGATCGGGGGTAAGGTCAGCGTGCCACACCTCATGCCGTATTCGTCGGCGAAGTTCGCAGCGACGGGCTTTGCCGAAGGCCTGCGCGCCGAACTCAAACCCGACGGCATTTCGGTGACCACGATCGTTCCAGGACTGATGCGCACGGGCTCACATGTGAATGCCGAGTTCAAGGGGCGTCACCAGGCCGAGTATGCCTGGTTCAGCCTGGGGGCCACGCTACCGTTCACTTCGCTCAGCGCCGACGACGCGGCGGTGCGAATCGTCCACGCCCTCGCGCACGGGGAAGCTGAAGTCGTACTTGGCTGGCAGGCAGACCTGGTCGCTCGGCTGCACGGCCTCATGCCGGGTTTTGCAACGGACGTGCTTGGCCTGGTGAATCGGCTCCTTCCAGGTCCGGGTGGAGTTGGCACGCAAGGGGTCCGCGGAAAGGCGAGCCGCTCCGCGGTTACCGAATCCCCACTCGAGACTCTCGGTCGGCGTGCCGCGCGCGACCTCAACCAGCCGTGAGTGCGCGCTTCTTTTCATCGCACGACGGAGGAGACTCGCATGTCCGAACCCAAAGTAGCTCCGAGCGGCAAGGTCCCGGACGAGGACGGCGGAGCGGCGGAGCCTGTACTCGATGAAGCACGCGAAACACTCGAACTACGTGAAGAGCGACTGGTCGCCCAAAAGCAGACTCGCGAGCTTGGCGCGATTGAGCTGCACACCGAGGTCGAGTCCGTGCCCGGACGTCTCGAAGTGGACGCTGTTCGCGAGGAGGTGGTCGTCGAACACGAGCCTGTCGGCGAGGTGGTCGCCGAGCGACTGCCGCCCTGGGAAGAGGACGGTGTCTTTGTCGTACCGATCTACGAAGAGCGCCTGGTAGTCAGCAAGCGCCTGGTGCTCCGCGAGAGGATTCGCATCCGCCGTGCTTCTAGCACTGAACGCCAGTTGTTCGAGGAGACGCTGCGCCGGGAGCGTCTGGTCGTCACGGATCCGCAGCAGACCGGTCGTGTGCGCGAAGTGTACTCGACCGAAGACGAACAGGCAGAAGAACAGAGCAATGCAAGTCCGGGTTTTTTCGAGGGGCTGGTCCGCAAAGCACTGGAGTAGCGCGGAATGCAACTGCCGATCGTTGGATGTCGGACAAGAGTTATCGATGCGTGGCACAGGAGTTGCTGCCACAGATCTACGCCGCGTTGCCGCCACGACGCCGTGGTGATCTTCAACAACACTACTGTTCACACCAAAGGGAGTACTACGTATGGGTCTTCTCGACAGTGTGCTGAGCAACCCTCAGCAACAACAAGATTTGCAAGGCTACGTTCAGCGTTATCAGCAAGGCGCACCCCAGGAGGGCTACTCCGACCAGGAGGTCCTGCAGCGCTATCAGCAGGTGGCGCCGCAATTGAACCAGCAGGAGTATCAGGCAGCCGCGCAGCAGGCATTCGACCGCATGTCGCCACAGGATCGCCAGCAGTTCGGCCAGTATGTCGAACAGCAGCTCGGCGCTCAGGGCACTCCCAACCCCGGTTTTGGCCAGAACGGCGGGCCTCAGACATATCAGGACGCCAGCTATCTTGCCCAGCAGACTGCGCAGCTGCACCAACAGCAACCTGGACTGCTCGGGCAACTGTTGGGCGGCGGCGGTAGCAGTGGCAGTGGTAATAGTGGCGGTGGTGGCATACTGGCCAATCCCGCTGCCAAGGCCGCCCTGGCGGGTATCGCCGCCATGGCTGTCTCGAACGCGATTGGTGGCAACAAGTCCGGCAACCCGCTGGGTGGACTGCTGGGCAGATAGTCGTTGATGTACGGGAAATAGCGCATGGCCCGAGTGCCCGACGCTGGTGGCGTGGTCCACGAGGCCCGCAGTGACATCGGCGGTTTCCGCAAATTCATCCTGCGCGGCAACGTGGTGGATCTTGCCGTCGGCGTGGTCATCGGCGCGGCGTTTGGCAACGTCGTCCAGGCGATCGTCAAAGACATACTGAATCCCATCATCAGCTCGGCGCGCGGAGTCGCCGACATGTCCAGTCTGGCCGTTACCGTGGGCGGCATTGTGTTTCCGGTCGGGGACCTGATCAACGCGGTCATCTCATTTCTTCTGATCGCACTGATCGTGTATTTCGTCGTCGTGTTACCGGTCAACAAACTCATGGACCGCTACAAGCCGCAGCAACAACCAGCTCCGACCAAGGATTGTCCGGAGTGCACCAACAAGATCCCGCGGGCTGCGAGGCGCTGTCCGGAGTGTTCGGCGCAACTCTTGCCGCCGTCGGATGAGGTTGCCGATGCCATGCGCCAGGTGGCCGCACCTTCTGGCGCGGACATCGCCGATCACGCGGCCAGAGTTCTGGCCGATCGGTTGCAGGGCCAGCCATCGGAGCGACGCTGAGTCGCTCCGATCCTTTTTCCATGACCCCGTGGCGGTCTTCCTGCTCTTCGTAATCCCAGGGGCCCGCGCCTTCTTCCCAGGCTCGCAGCTCCCGCGCTGGCTGCCGGGTTGATGGTCTGACCGGCTTGCATATAGATCAGTGTGACCCGCGGCGTGTCCCTTGGCCCGGGTTTTCGCGCTTCGCCCCGCGCTCGTGCGAGAGACGTCACCCGGGGCGAAGCCTTTGCCCGTCGTCACCGGCGCATCCAGCGGCATTGGACTCGAGCTCGCGAAGCAGTTTGCTGAACACGGTTTCGACTTGTTGATCACGGCCACCGGCCCCGCGCTTGACGCGGCCGCTCGCGACATCGAGGCGGTCTATCCAGCCGCACACACCAGCACCGTCCACGCGGACCTCGCCGCGTATGAGGGCGTTGAAGAGCTGTATCGTGCCATCCGCTCGAACGGGCGACCGGTGGACGCATGCCGAGTGCCTTTCAAGCCGTGTACAACGCCTCGAAAGCGTTCGTGCAGTCGTTCGCGGAGGCGCTGCGTAATGAACTCAAAGATACGGGTGTCAGCATCACCGCGCTGATGCCGGGTCCCACCGATACCAACTTTTTTCATCGCGCCGGCATGGACGACACGAAGGTCGGTACCAGCGCAAAAGACGATCCGGCCGATGTTGCCAGAACAAGGGTTCGAAGCGCTGATGGCTGGCGAAGACCAGGTGATCGCCGGCTCGTTGAAGACCAAAGCTATGGGCGCTGCCGCCAAAGCCATGCCTGTCACGTTGAACGCTGAGCAACACCGCAAGATGGCCGAGCCCGGCTCCGGGCGGAGTTGATGTCGTCAACTCCAGAGACGCTGGAGCGCAAGACGGGCCGCGTAGTACCCAGCCATGCCGTGCACGCCGCCTCCTGGTGGCGATGACGAGGAGCACACAAACAGCTTTGGGTTGGGCGTCGCGTATGGAATCGGCCGCAGCGCCGGGCGGAAGAACAGTTGCGCAAGCGACGCTTCGCCCCCGTTCAGGTCGCCACCGACCAGGTTCGGGTTGTGACGCTCCAGGTCGGCGGGGCCCATCGTGTGCCGCGCCAGGATGACGTTCCGAAAGCCAGGCGCAAATCGCTCGATCTGCGCCTCGATGCGACTGGTCATGTCAAAGGTAGAGCCATTGGGGATATGGCAGTAGCCCCACGCAACGTGCTTGCCGTCCGGCGCGCGCGAATCGTCGAACAAGCTCGGCTGCACCAGGAGAACGTACGGCCGTTCAGCCGGTTGCCCGGCGCTCTCCTGCTGGCGACCGGCATCGATCTCTTCGAGACTGCCACCCAGGTGCACGGTGGCCGCGCGACTCGCATCCTCGGACTGCCAGGGAATGGGTTGTTCGAGTGCCCAGTCAAGTTTGTACGTGCCCAGCCCGTACTGAAAGCGGGCGAGTTGCGCACGATAGAGGGCCGACAGACGCGTGCCGTGCAGCCGCAGAATCTGGCGTGGAGTGAGGTCCAGCAGCACGACGCGCGCCGGCGGGAGATCCTCCAGTGATTCCACGAGGCTGTTCGTCCGCAACTCGCCGCCGAGTGATCGGTAATAGGAGACCAGGGCGCGGGTGATGCTGGCCGAACCGCCGCGCGGAATCGGCCAGCCAACCGCGTGCCCGGCCACCCCGAGCATCATGCCGAATGCCGCGCTGGGCGGACTCCGCAACGGCAGCGTCGCGTGCGCGGCCATGCCGACGAACAATGCGCGTGCCCCCGCATGGCGGAACAACCGGCGTGCGAGCCAGGTCGCCGCCGGAAACGCGGCCAGGCCGAACCGCGCGAGGAGCAGTGGGTGGTGGGGGATTTTCAGCGGGCCCAGCACGTCCCCGAATAACGGCTGCCAGCGATTGACGAACGGGTCCATGAGCGCTCGCCAGGCGGACGCGTCTGGACCCAGGTGACGGTACATGTCTGCGGTCGAGCGTTCTAGAAGTACCGCCGGGCGGTCGTCAAAAGGATGGGCGAGCGCCGCGGGTGGCTGGATCCAGGTGAGACCATGCTTGGTCAACGGCAGCCGCCTGAAAAACGGTGAGCCAATCCCGAGTGGATGAACCGCGGAGCACACATCGTGGGCAAAGCCGGGCAACGTCAAAGCTTCGGTGCGCATGCCGCCACCGGGTTCATCGGCAGCCTCGTAGACTGCCACCCGCAACCCGCGTCGCGCCAGGACAATGCCAGCCGCCAGGCCATTCGGACCTGAGCCAACCACTATAGCGTCGTACGTGGTGCCAGCCACGCGCTCTATCCTGGCCAAATCGCTCTGGCGAACCGCTGCCACCGCCCTGACGCGGAGTGCTGCCAGGCGGAATACAGATACGCAAGACACAGACTGAACGACAAGGCTGCTGTCCAGTGGAGAACTGTGTCGTACGCAGGACGCGATTCAACCGGATGCTCGGTGTCAGTCTGCGTGGCCGCGCCCCAGGGTGAGAACGCCAGTGTGTAGATGAGCGCTCCCAGCAGCGGACCGCCCACGTGTGGCTGAGCGGGCCTCCATCGCTGCAAAAGTGCATATAGCCCGCCCCATGCCGCTGCGTAGCCAAAGTGAAAAAGGCCGGCCAGGGCCCAGTGTTGCACTGGCCCCATCGGCGCATCAGTTTGCTCCGACACGCGCCTGATGAACCGCGGGCCGATGTCGGCTTGCTCCGTTGAAACTGGCAGAAGTCGCGCCTCAGCCTGGCTGAGCAGGACCTGCGGGATACCAGCCAGAATTCCAGCGAGTACACCCTTCGCGAGGTCTGTTTTGAGTCCTCGCACTTGCATCAGGCGACCACCTCCTGGCTCGCGGTCTTCGTCCGAACTCGCGAGCCCGTGCTGCAGTGGTCAAACCGCGTCGCGATCCGACCATTCAAGTCGACGCGTTGCCTATCGATCATACTCGCCCTGGCTGCGGGGGCTCGTCCGCCGCCCCGTCGGCTGGTTGTCGGAGATGGAGGTACGTGTCACCGAAAAGCTCGAACCATCGCCGCCCACCGCTCCGGTTGTCAGAAGAGCTTGTCCTGACGTGTCGTCGAGCTCAATCGGCCGAGCACCCGTTTGGGACAGGTTCTCGTTCTGGGCGCCGGAAACCGCACCGGCGTTGCTGAAATCGATCGTGCCGAAATTGTCCAGCGGGAGAATGCCGCCACGACCAGCGCTCGGGGCTTCTTCGATCCACTCGGCAGAGGAATTCGAGGAGTCGTACTGGACCGCTGTTTGCCACGCCTGGCCAGTGGTGGTGTTGGTCATCGACACCTGCCACGCACCCTGACCCTGTTCGGCCAGAGACACCGTGACCGAGTCACCCGCGTGTACCACCAGCGGCACTGGCTGAGACGGTTGTGGCAGCGTTTCCAGCCATGCAGAGTACAGTGTATCCGCGTCTCCGCTGGCTTGCTGCTGCGTCCCCGCCTGGATCAGATCGTGGCTCTGCACACCGCCAATGCCGACCCACGTGGCGTTCATCCCAGCGGGATCAGCGGCGTTGAACGGCGGTAACGTCCAGCTCCCGCTGACTCCCGTATACGTAGCCGTGGTTGCGGCGTAACCTGCCCAGTTACTGGACGGCGCCGCGGCGGAGCTTGCACCGCTGCTGGCGGGCGGTGTCGCGCTTGGGGCGGGTGGTGTACCCGTCGAGGGCGACGTTCGGCCGCGGCCGGGTCGAGTCGACGAGCCTGCAGCCGCAGTGGGCTGGGGAGAGGGATTGTTGTCCGCGGAGATCACCCAGCTGCCGTTTTGCTGCACGAGCGTGTAGTCGTTCTCGTCGCGAGACTCCTCTGTAGACGAATTGGAGTAGGTAGTCGTCCATGTCTCGTAATCGACCGCGGTCGCCGTGTCACCGTTGACCGTCGTTGCGCCCCAGTCCACGTTGTTCAGGGCAATGCTGGATACGCCCCCGCTGACCAGCTGTTGATTGGTTTGCACGAGTTCCTGGTAGTGCTGCGCTGTCGCGGTGTCTGACATGACCGACGGATCGCCGCTGGCTATCGCCTGGGTCTGCTCGTCGTCTGCGTGCTGGATCACACCCTCGAGCGTTGTGTACTGTCCATCGGCCCCACCTTTGACAGATGCCGCCAACATCCCGAAGCGGGATGCCAGTATGCCCAGAATCGCGACGATCAGGAGGAGGAGGACGAGGAGGCCTACAATGAGCCCGAGCCCAGTTCTGGCGCGCGGCGATCGACGGCCTGGCGCGACATCAGTGGGTCCAGTGGGCGAGTTGACAGTCGGCATGGAAAAACTCTCCGGTTCTGCTGCGTGCGATCGACGATGCAGACGATGTGCCGCGCCTACCTATCCGGTGACGCGGTCGTGCCGTACTTCAGCCGATCGAGGCCGCCACGTCTCACGCACTGGTGTTCACGTTGCAAGTCCCGATCTCAGGAAGCGACTCTGCTGGGAACGTCTGCAAGATGTCTTCCGATTGACCATTGATGCGCAGCAGATAGTAGGTCACCTT
>JAFAWJ010000604.1 GCA_019242065.1 Chloroflexota bacterium | reverse complement strand
CGCCATGGCGGCCAGCAGCGCCGTGCGCGTGCCGCCGGCCTGGGTGGCCGAAGCCATCAGCGAGGACGCCGCGGTGGCCAGGAACAGCCACGCCGGTGGATTGAGAATGACGGCCACGGCAGCGCGCGCGGGCGGCGGCAAGTCGATGTTGCGGCGCTGAGCTGTCTGGGCGGGTGCGTTTGGGGACAGGTCGAGGTTGCGCAGCTCGGGTGTCGGGGCAAGAGCGTTGGCCGAGCGAAAGCCGTCGACGCCGAGGAAGATGATGAACACGCCGCCGACGATTTTTAGAATGCGCAGCAGCGGGTCACTGGGAACGGCGATCGAGACGCCCAGGGCGAGGGCGATCAGCAGCGCGCCGAGGGTGAGGTTGGCGCCGAGCATGGCGCGAAAGCCGCGTCGAACGCCGCCGCGCAGCGCTTCGGACAGCAGGATGGCCTGGACGGGCCCAGGCGCGCCGGCGAGGGCGATGCCCAGGCCAAGGCCGGCGAGGACGGGAGCCAGGGTGTCACTCACTGTCGTTCTCCATCCACAACCGCTGTTGTCGTCATAGGGTAACCAGGAGGTCGCCGCGGGAAGGAGGAACCGCAGGGACCGACTGGCGGCGGGGGGCGGAGCCGCCTGACCCGTCCGCAGGACCCCAGCCGTGCATGCACGGCTGGGGTCGAGTGGCGCATGCGCGAGGGCCCACCAAAACCAAATCCTGTGTCGCGCTTGCGAGATGCTCGCCGTCACGTGCCATCGAGAGCATTCCGTTAACCAGGCTATGCACACGCGCAGCTTCAGGCTGGGATGGGCGAGCGCCATCGGGACGCTCGCAGCGCTGATCCTGCTGGTGCCGGCGCAGGCCCAGACTTCGACGATCGCCGCCAAAAATGGCTGGGGCTACGGCTTCCAGGTTCAACTCTGGAACTACGACCCCGTGGCTCGATCCAACGTCATCGGCGACGTGGTCCAGGCCGGCTTCAACTGGATGACCGAACAGATCGAGTGGGACGCCGTCGAAACGTCGCCCGGCGTCTACGACTGGAGCCAGCTCGACACCATCGTCGGCGCTGGCAATGCCGCCGGACTGAACATCATGCTCAGCTTCGAACATGCGCCCGCCTTCTATCGGACGCCCACCAGCGGTCTGATGCCCGGCGATCCGACCACCTACGGCGCATTTCTCGGCGCGGTCGCTTCGCGTTACGCGGGCCAGATCCAGGCCTACGAGCTGTGGAACGAGGAGAACCTCGACCGCGAGGCGGGGACCGGCAACGTCGATCCTTCGACTTACCTGCCGCTGCTGGAGTCTGGCTACACGGCGATCAAGGCCGCCGACCCGAACGCCCAGGTGCTGCTTGGCGCGCCGTCGCCGACGACCTCGGACATTCCCGGCTCGGTCATCGACGACACGACGTATCTCAACGAGCTCTACGCTCTCAACAACGGCGAAGTGAAGGGCTACTTCGACATCATGTCGGCGCATCCCAGCGGTTTTTCCAACCCGCCTGACTGCACGCCGGCCACGCCTTCGTGCAGCCTGTCTGGGGCGTGGAACACCGACGACAGCTTCTTCGCCTTTACGCGCAGCAGCGAGTACCACGACATCATGGTCCAGAACGGCGACGCGGCCAAGCAGATCTGGTTCACCGAGTACGGCTACTGCTCGAATACGACGCCGCCGGCAGGCTACGAGTACTGCCGCTACGTCACCGAGGATCAGCAGGCCGAATTCCTGCAGGATGCGTTTACGATGGCGCGCAATACGCCGTACGTCGGGGCCATGTTCCAGTGGAACCTGAACTTCCAGATGTCGGTGCCGCAGACGGACGAGAAGTGGGGTTTCGGCATCGTCCATGCCGACTACAGCGGCCGACCCGCCTACGGGCGGCTGCTGGGTATGCCGAAGCCGTAGAAGCGGGAGCCTAAAATAGGTGTCTCACCATGGAGACACAACAGAGCGTGCGGCCGCCGGAGGCCTACCTGGACCTGCTCGAGCGGCCGCTGTTCGCCCACTTCGCCACCGTCGCCGCCGACGGCTCGCCGCGCGTCAACCCCATGTGGTTCTTGTGGGATTCGTCGGCCGGGGTACTCAAGCTCACCCATACCAACGAGCGCCACAACTACCGCAACTTGCAGCGCAACCCGCGGGTGGCGTTTTCGATCGCCGACCCTGACAACCAGTACCGCTACCTGCAGTTGCGCGGCGAGGTGACCTCCGTGGAGCCGGACCCGACCGGCGCCTTCTACAGCACGCTGCAGCAGCGCTATCGCGGGCAGACCAGCGAGGTGCGCGACAAGGACGTGCGTGTGGTCATCAGCGTCCGGCCCACCGGCTACAAGGCACGCGGATGAGCCGCTACCGAGTCCTGTACGCCGATCGCGGCGATTATTCGCACGATTTCAGCATCGAAGAACCCATCTACAAGGCCATCGACGCCGAGATTATCGACGCACGCCTGGACCACAACACCATCGACTGGGAGCAGTACGCGCGGCTGCTGGCCGACGCGGACGCGGTCGTCTGTTTCCGGATGCCTGTCGACCGCCGCGCCGTCGAAGCGGCGCCCAAGCTCAAGGTGGCCGTCCGCGCCGGCGTTGGTTACGAGAACTTCGACCTGGGCGCCTTTGCCCAACGCGGCATTCCCGCGTGCAACGTGCCCGACTATGGCAGCGAGGAAGTCGCGCTCCACGCACTGTCGCTCATGCTGGCGCTGCGGCGTCGGGTGGTGTTTTTCGATCGAACGCTGCGGGAGGGCTACTGGCGTGGCGCGCCGGGCAACCTGCCGATGTGGCGCCTCACCAACCAGACGGCCGGCGTCATCGGGCTGGGACGCATCGGCAAGCAGTTTGCCAGGCGTGCGCGCGTGCTGTTCGGAACGGTGCTGGCCTGCGACCCGTATATTCCGGCCGAGGAGTTCGCGGCAGCCGGAGTGGAGTCCGTCGGTCTCGATGAGCTGCTGCGGCGCTCCGACAACGTCACTCTTCACGTGCCACTGTCCACGCGCACCCGCCACATCATCAGCGCGCGCGAGCTCGGGCTGATGAAGTCCGTCGCGGTGCTGGTGAACACCTCGCGCGGCGCGGTCGTCGACCAGCTGGCGCTGGCGGAGGCGCTCAACGCAGGGACCATCGAGGGCGCGGCGTGCGACGTGTGGGAGTACGAGCCCGCGCAGCTGTCGCATCCCCTGTTTGCGTGCGACAACTTCATTGGCTCCCCGCATGTGGCGGGACTGTCCGTCGAGGGTACGATTGACAATCGGACCAAGCAGGCGGAAGAGGTGGTGCGCGTGTTGTCAGGCAAGCCACCGCGCAATCCGGTGGTGGCGGAGGACTGAGATCGATCATGGCCATCGACGTGGGGACGGCGCGCATTCAGACTATCGAGGAGCTGGAGGCGCTCTACGGGGAGCCCAGCGAGGCGTCGCTGGTCAAGGAGGCGACGTGGATTACGCCGGAGTACTCGGCGATGATCGAGGCCTCTCCGTTTGTGGTGCTGGGGACCAGCGGGCCGGAGGGACTGGACTGCTCGCCGCGGGGCGATCTGCCCGGGTTCGTGCGGGTGGCGGACGAACACACGCTGTTGCTACCGGACCGCCGCGGCAACAATCGCGCGGACTCGCTGCGCAACATCATTCGCGATCCGCGCGTGGCGCTGCTGTTTTTGATCCCGGGCCTCGGCTACACGCTGCGGGTCAATGGCCAGGCGTATCTGAGCACGGATGCGGCGTTGCTGGAGTCTTTCGTCATGGAGGGCAAGGCGCCGCGCTGCGTGGTGGTTATTTCGGCCGAAGCGGTGTACTTCCAGTGCGCGAGGGCGCTACTTCGATCAGACTTGTGGAATCCTGAGAAGTTTCGGGACCCAGCCAGCCTGCCCACCAGCGGCCAGATCCTTGCCGCGCTGAGCGGAGGCACGTGCGGGGGCGAAGCCTACGACCGCGAGGCTCCTCAACGTGCTCTTGCCAGTTTGTGGTAGGGGAGCGTTGTAACCGCACGTAACAAGTTTTTTTCGGCAGTCGCAAGGCTGCGGCCTCGCTCCCCAGGGCTCTGCCCTGGACCCGTTTTCGGGACCTGACGTGACTCTGTCGTTACGTAAGTCTGATCATCGAGTGTCACTCGGTCACCGAATTGTCTCCATTACATCTGTGACGTGGCGTGTCCGAGCTGCCAGTCGCGGACAGCGCGTACGCGGGGGGTCGCCGCGGGAGTGAGCGAAGCGAACGGCGGCGGGGGGCGGCAGCCCCCTGACCCGCTGCGTCAGCACCCAGCGGTGCATGCACCGCTGGGCAAGGTGGCGCATGCGCCACCTTGAGGAGTCCGCGCATGCGCGGACTCCCTCCGAAAGACTAAGACAGCACGTAGAGGAGCATGTAGACGACCCAGCCGCTGACCGCGGCGT
>JAFAWJ010000526.1 GCA_019242065.1 Chloroflexota bacterium | reverse complement strand
GGTCCACCTGGCAGTCGGCTACGAGCTGATCCTGGACCTGGTGATTTTCGCCGGCCTGGTCTGGCTGGCGCGGGGCTTCATCCGGAGTAACGGACGTCCGCGATTCAACTGGGATCCGCGGCTCCCCCGCGACGGGATGCTGTTCTGGGTATTCATCCTGGCCTACTCGGTATGCCGCTTCTTCGTTCAGCTGTACCGACTGGATACGCCGTTCGCACTGGGCCTGAGCCAGGGGCAGCTGTTGTCGGTGCTAGCGGCGATGGTCGCCATCTGGGCGCTGGTCTTCCAGATGCAGCGGGCGCGGCGCTACGGCCCGTCGCATGGTCCCGCGACGCGGGTAGCAGCCGTGAGTCCCGTTGACACGCCGGCAGCAGTGAGTGAATCGGTGGCCGACGGCGGCGACGACGGGGTTGCCAAGCACGTGCCCCTGTCGAGTTAGATAGCAGCGTGCCACGTATTGCCGCTGACCGTCTGCATCGCATCGGTAAGGCCCTGCTCGAATCCGCCGGCGCCTCCGCCGACGAGGCCGAAATCGTCATGCGCCACTGCATCGACGCTAACCTGGCCGGCCACGACTCGCACGGAATTATCCAGATTCCGACCTACATCGACCGCATCCAGGTAGGCCACATCGTGCCGGGTGCGGAGTGGACGATCGACCAGGAGTCAGCCACCACCACGGTGATCGACGGCCACTGGGCTTTCGGCTACACCGTCACCGAGCGCGCGATGCAACTGACGATCGACAAGGCACGCCAGTCGCACGTGGCGGCCACGACCGTCCATCGCCAGGGGCACATCGGCCGACTCGCGAGCTATACGTTGATGGCCGCGCGCGCCGACATGATCGGCCTGATCACCGCCGACTCCGGTCGCTCGGCCAAACAAGTGGCGCCCTTCGGCGGCCGCGAGCCGCGGCTGGGGACCAATCCGCTGTCGATTGCGATTCCCTCCGACCTCGACGGGCCGCTGTTTCTGGACATGGCCACCTCGGCGGTCGCAGCCGGCAAGATCTCGCTAGCTGTCTCGCGCGGCGAGTCCGTGCCCGAAGGGTGGCTGATCGATGCCTCGGGGCAGCCGACGACTAACCCCGGCGACTTGCGGCGCGGCGGCGCGCTGCTGCCGCTCGGCGCAAGCGAGGGCTACAAAGGTAGCGGCCTGTCCGTCATCGTCGAGATCCTGTGCGGCCTGTTGACGGGTCTTGGCTTCGGCATCGAGCCCACCGGCCGCCACAACGACGGGTGCTTCCTCGCCGTCTTCGACGTCGCCGCCTTCCGCCCGTTGGCCGAGTTCAAGCGCGAGGTGGCCGAGTTCGCCCGCTACCTGAAGGACACCCCGCCCGCCGCGGGCTTCTCGGGTGTGCTGTATCCAGGGGAGATCGAACACATGCGAGAGCAAGACCGCGCGGCGCACGGCATCGAGGTGGAAGATGCCACGTGGAACAAACTCCGCGAGCTCGCGGACGGCTACAAACTGTCGGCCGCTCTCGATCTCTGAGCGTTCGGTCGCCAGTCGCCGACTTCGGGGCGCTTCAGGCCGAGGTTCTCGCGCAGCGTCGCGCCGGTGTAGTCAGCGTGATACAGCCCCCGCCGCTGCAGCTCGGGCACCACGTAGTCCACGAAGTCTGCGTAGCCGCCTGGCACGTGCGTCGCCCCCACCACGAACCCATCACACACGTACTCCGAGAACAGCTCCTCCAGCCGGTCCGCCACCTCCCGCGGCCCGCCCACGACCGCGCCATCCGGCCGCCCGCGATGTGAGATCTGCATGAACTCGCGCACTGTCGGATTCTTCTTGACACCCAGCACGCGGTCGCGGATCGTGTGGATTCCCGTAAAGCTGGCCAGCTCGGCGTCGGTGAGCTCCTCGTCCAGTCCCTTGGTCGCGAAGTCAAAGTTGAGCGCTTCGGCCAGCAGCGACAGCTGATCGATCTCCAGGGGCAATTCCTGGATGACCGCCATCTTGTCCTCCGCCTCCATGCGCGTCGCCGCACACACGGGCGTCACCAGGTTGCACAGCAGCATGCCGGCCGGGTCGCGCCCGCACTGCGCCGCCTCGTCCTTGAGCCTTGCATAGCTCTGTTTGCCAAATGCGACATTCGGCGAGGTGGTGAAGATCACCTCACCCCAGCGGCCAGCGAACTTCTGGCCACGCCCACTCTGGCCTGCCTGGATCACGACCGGATGGCCCTGGGGCGACCGCGGCACCGTGAACGGTCCACGCGAGCGAAAGAACTCGCCGGCGTGGTCCAGGCGATGGACCTTCGACGCGTCCGCGAACCTGCCGGCCGTCTTGTCGACGATGAGCGAATCGTCATCCCACGTGTCCCAGTGGCCGAGGACGACCTCCATGAACTCGTCGGCACGGTCATAGCGCAGGTCGTGCTCCATCACCTCCGCGCGACCCATATTCAGCGCCTCGCCGTCGTTCAGCGAGGTAACCACGTTCCAGGCCGCACGCCCGTCGGTCATCAAATCCACCGTGGCGAACAGTCGGGCGACGTGAAACGGCTCGTAGTAAGTGGTCGAGTACGTGGCGCCCAGGCCCAGACGCTGCGTGGCCATGCCCATCGTCATCAGGGTGACGAGTGGATCAAGCTTGACGCAGCGGATGCCGTACTCGACGGTGTGGGCGTGGTCGCCGCCGTAGCGGTCGGGCATGGCCAGCCGGTCGTCGAAGAAGGCCAGGTGGAACTTGCCCCGCTCGAGGATGCGGGCGATCTCCCGATAGAAGTCAGCGGTCAGGAAATCGGTGCGTGATTCGGGATGCCGCCAGGACGCAGGCAGATTGGAGCAGTTCTGCGCCTGCAGGAAGCCCACCATGACCATCTGTCGATCGGGGGTCACCACCTCGCCAGGTTAGCGCACGCTATGACAGTCTTGAGATCGCGCGCGACGGTACGCCAGCAGCGTGTCGTCTAGAAGCTAGCTCACGGATGTGGCAAAGGGCACCGCGGGGTCGGGCATGGGCGTGTTGAACGCCAGGTGCACCGTCGCCTCGCTGCCGCCGTTCCAGTTGCGGTGCGGCACACCGGCAGGGAAGACCACCAGCGACCCGGGCCCAGCCAGGTACTCCTTGCCCTCAATCTCCAGGTTCATCGTGCCTTCGAGGATGTAGAAGATCTGGTCCACCACATGCGTGTGCAAGCCAGCCGGCGATCCGCCACCCGCGGGCGTCTTGATCCAGTTGATGCTGCAGTGCGTGCTGCCTGACGTGTGATCGAGCAGCCACTGCGAAAACCGCTCGTTCGGGCCCGCGGCGGCCACCGCGGCCGGGTCCACCTTGCGTACGTACTCCATATCGTTCCAATTCCAGAGGCTACTCGCGCAGTCGCAGCGCTGTCTCGACCGGCGACAGGTCAAACGGATGATCCAGTTGAATCTGCAACCGCTGGGCGCCGGCCTCGACGTACTCGTGCATGCGCTCGACGGCGGTCACCGGAATGTTGGTCGTGCGCTCGATGTCGGTCGGCGCGCGGCCGACGCGACTGCACCACTCGTCGATGACCTGGTTCTTGTGGCGGATTGCCTCGGGCGTGCCACCGGTGTTGGACATATCGGCAAACTCGGCGACCAGTCGCAGCGTCACGCGTTCGCCGCCGCCGCCGATCAGAATGGGCATGCGGCCAACTGGGGGTGGGTTGAGTTGCTGCAGCCGCGCTTTGATGCGCACCAGGCCCTCGCGCAGCGCGCGCAGCCGCTCGCCGGGGGTGCCCCAGGTGTAGCCGAATGCCAGGTGATCGCGCTCGGAGTTGCCGGCGCCGACGCCGAGGATCAACCGTCCGCCACTCAGGTGGTCGACCGTACGCGCCATGTCAGCCAGCAGATCTGGATTGCGGTAGGCAATGGCCGTGACGATCGCGCCGATCTGGGCGTGCTGGGTGTCGCAGGCCATGGCGGCGAGCAGCGTCCAGCACTCGAAGTGCGTGCCGGCCGGGTCGCCGGTGAGCGGGTAGAAGTGATCCCAGGTGGTGATGCTGTCGACGCCGAGGGCGTCGGCGCCCCTCCAGGCGGCCCGCAATGCCGCCACCGACGTGTGCTGCGGCCGAATGTGGACACCAATTTTGAAGCTGGCCATCGGGGCTCATTGTGCCGTCAGTTCGTGAAATCCTGCGTGAACATGCTGCCTTGCGCCTGACTGCGGACCACGCCGATGCCGACGCGGCCGAACTCCGGCCGCAGGATGTTGGCGCGGTGGCCGGGACTGTTCATCAGCCCCTGGTGGGCGATGTCCACGTTCGGCGCGTACGCCAGGTTCTCGCCAGCTTCTTCGAACTGGATGTCAGCCATGTGCATGCGATCGAACGGCGAGCCGCTGGTCGGCGAGGTGTGGGAAAAATAGTCGTCCTGAAACATCTCCAGGCTGTGCTGACGGGCGATATCGCGCAGGCGGTCGTCGGCGACCAGCGGCTGCAGGCCGGCGCTGGCCCGCTCGCCATTGACCAGGTCGAGCATGCGCTGTTCGGCGGCCGGGTCCACCACGAGCGCGCCGACCGGCGGCCCGACCGGCAGCGGTCGAGTAGTTTCGCTTTCCGCCTCCGGCGGCGCCACGACCAGGCCCGGCAAGCCGCCCTGCAGGTCCTGCCCCAGATGGCTCTCGATCGCGGGCATCAGCCGCAAGGCGTCGGCGACGAGCCGACTCGCCAGCCAGGACTGCTCGATGCCGGCCGACACCGCCGGCAGCAAAGGCACCAGCGCGAACGGCAACAGAAACAGCGTGACGAAGATCAGTCCCCGGGCAAGACCCGGCACGAGGCCGAGCAGGCGGTCCGCGCAGCCCAGCGGACTGGCTTCGATCCCTCGCGCCAGCGCCAGAATCAACCGGCCCAGCGTCGCGCCAATGACCATCTGGACCACGATCAGCACCGCCAGGAACGCGCCGAGATGCACCAGCGCCGCCGGCACCACCGTGACGCGTGCCGCGACCGCGTCGCCCAGCGGCCGTTCGACCAGCATCGCGACGATCAAGGCCACGGCGGCGGCGACCAGGTCCAGCGTCCCCTGCAGCAGTCCGCGGCGCGTCCCCTCCAGGGCGCTGACGGCCAGCAGCAGCACGATGGTCCAGTCCAGCCAGTTGAGCTGGTTGAGACTGGCGAGCGTCAGCGAGAAGCCTCCACGCCCCGCCGCGCGCACATGTCCAGCAGCGGACAGGTCGAGCACCTGGGTGCGGTCGGGGTGCACACGTGCTTGCCAAACGGCACCAGCAGCGCGTTGATCTCCACCCAGTGCTGCCGGGGCAACACGGCTTCGAGGGCCGCCAGGCTGAGCTCGGGTGTGCGGCCGCTGACGTAGCCCCAGCGATTGGTGACGCGGTGGACGTGGATGTCGACGCCGATGCGCGGCTGGCCGCAGGCGATGCCGAGGGCCAGGTTGGCGCACTTCGGCCCGATGCCCGGGTAGGAGGTCATTACCTCGAACGAGCACGGCAGCTCACCGTCATGCTCTTCGACGACGAGCCGCGCGATGGTGTTGATCTGCTCCGACTTGACCAGGTGAAAGCCGGCTTTGTGGATCAGGGCATCGATGGCATTGATGTCCATGTCGGCCAGCGCCGCGGGCGTGCGTGCCGTCTCGAACAGGCGGCGGGCCATGGCCAGGCTGGTCTCGTCTCGGGTACGGACCGAGATCAGACACGCCACCAGCATCTCGAACGGCGAGGTGTGGCCCTCGGCGTACAACTGGAACAGCATCGCCCGCGGAAATGGGCGAACCGCCTCACGCAAACGCTCGATGGCCACGTCAATGTCAAAGGCGCGATTCGGGGCGGCCGGTGACTCCAACGGCACTCATCGTACGCGCGTCCAGACCCTGCTCGTAGATGCGTCGGACGATGGTCTCGATGTCCGACTCCTCGATGGTCAGGTCGCGCAGCGGGTAGCGCGCGGCCACCGCGGCGATCAGCTCGGCGGCGGTCGTGTCGAGGCGACTGAACTGGAGCCAGCGCCGCGGTCCATCGGCGCGCACCTCGGTCGCATACGGCGCCTCCAGCGCGCCCGGGCAGTCGTCGGCCAGGTCGACGACCAGCGTCCGCTCCGTACCAAGACGATCGCGAATCGCATTCAGACTGCCGTCATACAGCAGCGTCCCGCGGTCGATGATCAGCAATCGCGAGCACAGTTGCTCCACGTCCGCCATGTCGTGCGTCGTCAGCAGCACCGTGACCCCATCCTGTCGATTGATCTCGAGCAAAAAGTCTCGCACCCGATGTTTGGCCACCACGTCCAGGCCAATCGTCGGCTCGTCCAGGTACAGGATCTCCGGGTCGTGCAACAGCGCGGCCGCCAGATCACCGCGCATGCGCTGGCCCAACGACAGTTGACGCACCGGCGTCCGTAGAAACGGGTCCAGGTCGAGCAGGTCGCGCATGCGCCGCAGGTTGCGCGCGTAGCGCTCGCCGTCGACCCGATACACGTACCGCAGTAAATCGAGCGAATCGATCAGCGGCAGGTCCCACCACAACTGGGTCCGCTGACCGAAGACGACGCCGATCCGCTGCGCGACCTGCTTGCGCCGACGATACGGCACCTGACCGAGCACCTCGATGCGCCCGCCACTGGGCACCAGGATGCCCGTCAGCATCTTGATCGTCGTCGACTTGCCAGCGCCATTCGGGCCCAGGCAGCCGACCATCTCGCCGCGGTCGATCGCGAACGACACGTCCCGAACCGCGTGCACCGTGCGATAGTCGCGCCAGACCAGCGACGTCAGCGCGCCGAAGCGGCCGGGCCGATGCAGCGCCACGCGAAAAGTCTTCTCCAACCGCTCGACTTCGATGAGCATGCCGCTCAGGAGCCGGTGCTCTGGTAGTGACGAATCCCCTGCTGCCAGCCGTAGCGCGCAAGCACCACCATGGCCACTGCCGCCAGAGGTGACATGAGCCGCGCCACGTCCGGTAGCCCCAACGGGTCCGGACGACCGAGCAGGTACAGCGCGGGCTCGTAATTCACAAAGGCCAGCGGCACGACAAACGTGAAGAACCGTCGCACGCCGCCGCGATAGATGTCGAGTGGATAGATCGAGAGCTGGTCGCCGCCGTACGTGACAACGTGGGTCATCTCCTTGGCCTGGGTTGTCCAGAAGCAGAACGTGGCACTCAGCACGAAGATCGCAAAGTAGATGATCGTGCCGCACAGCATGGCCATACCCAGCACCAGGGCTCGATCGAGCGTCCACCGCACATCCAGCAGCCGCACGGCGATCGCCAGGATCAAGACGGCCTGGGCAATCCGACCGACCCGACGTAACGCGAAGTCTTCGGACATGACCTGAAACAGCGCTCCACGCGGTCGCACCAGGACGCGATCGAACGTGCCAGTCACGATGTGGACCTGGAAGTTGTCGAGCGCCGCAGCGAACATCTCCGCCGTCGCAAAGCACGTTCCGGCAATTCCGTACAACAGTGCCACTTCGGCCACCGACCAGCCGGCCAGGTTCGGGATGCGGCCAAACAGGACGAGGACCACCCCGAACTCGGCGACGCACGCCAGGAACGAACCGATCAGCGCCAGGCCGAACGACACCTTGTACTGCATTTGCCCGCGCAACTGGGCAGCAACCAGCCGCGCGTACAGCGAGAGGCTCTCCATAGGTCTTGATGGCGGTCAGCCGCCCTGAATGATCACACGTTGCGTCGCTCGCAGCGTCAAGAGCTGCGCGGCGCCCAGCATCGCGATCGCCCAGAAGACCTGCAGTGCCAGTGTGCCGACCAGCGCTGGTCCCTGGACGCGCTCGACGAAGATGTCGGCCGGCGTCTGGGTGATGGCCGCGAACGGCAGGGCCAGGATCAACGGTTGCAACCAATCGGGAAAGTAGCGGATCGGCACCACGAAGCCGCCCAGAAACGTCGTCGCCGCGACGGCCACCTGACCCAGCCCGCGGGCGTCCGTGGTCCAAAACGCCGAGACGTTCAGCAAGAAGCGAAAACCGAAGCTGACCAGCTGCGCCAGGAGCAGGCTGACGGCGAACAGGAGCCACACGTGCGGCGACGACGGCCACTGCAGTCCGAACAGGATCTGGCCGGCGATCAGAATGGGTGCTGCCCGAAAAATGGTGAAGTACGCGGCGCGCCCCATGTCGCGCGCCAGCCAGAACCCAACGTAGGAAAACGGCTTGGCGAGATCGGACACGACATCGCCGGTGCGGATCGTGAGCTCGATGTCCCACCAGCCCCACAGCGCCACGACCATGATCATGGCCTGTGTCAGCCAGGCGTAGGTGATCGCCCCCTGGGCGCCATAACCGCCGATGCTGCTACTGCCGTTCTGGTAGACGGCTACGAAGACCGCGGCCCGCAGATAGCCGAAAAAGACGTTGGTGACCAGACCCGCGAGGTTCTCGGTGCGGTAGGTGACCTGCCGCTGGTACGCGCGGCGGGCCACCTCCCAGTACAGGCGCACCCGCTCAGTCGATCAGAATTTCGACTCGCTCGCCACCCTCGTTCGACACGTCGAAGATTGTGCCGCGGCGGCCGCTGCGGACCGCTTCGAACATTTCGTCCACCATGTTGACGCCCGGCACCGCGCGAAAGCGGCGCGCGAAGTTCAGGCCGAAGCCGACCATGCCGATCGGGACGGTGACGTTCGTTCGCACCCGACCGGTGTGCTCGTCGGTGACGCGTACGCGGATCCAGCGGGCGCGATCGCTGGGGGGTGCGAGCTCGTCGGCGAGCCAGCGGTTGCGATCGCGACGGGTGTCATTGGAACGATCGCCGACGGCGGCCAGCAGCTCCGCAGCCTCGCTGGCGGTGATCTTTTGCTGCTCGAGCAGCTGCAGGATGCGCAGCCGCTCGAGTTCTGAGGCCCCGTCGCTCAAACGCGGCCCATGGCCTGGAGCAGCTCGTCGGCGTCGCGTGCCGAGAGCTCGCCGGATTCGACCATCTTGAGGATGCGTTCGAGCTCGGGATCTTCGTGTGTTGCGTGTGGCACATCTGGTCGCGACGCGTCTGACGGGTCTGATGAGCCTGAACCTGATGAACTCGGGGGTGTTGGGTTTGTGGCGGCGTGATGGCCATCTGCCGAGCGGCGCGTCGGCCACAACGTCGGACCCTCGTCCACGCGCACGGAGCCCATCTCGGTCGACAGCACCAGCCGCCGCGCGGCGTCCGCGCGCACCGGATAGCGGTTGCGCACCGACCCCAGGGCCGTATGCGCCTCGATGCACACATCCATCCCGCGCGCAAGCTCCAGCCGCACCGAGCCCATCGACGCGCGCATCCGATGCTCGCCCGGCTGCAAATCCAGAATTTCCAGCCGCACGGAGCCCGCCTGCGTCTGGACGTCAAAGTAGCCGCCCAGACCCCGCCCGCTGATGCTGCCAGCGTCGGCCGCCAGATGCATGAGCCCGTAGACGTCAACCAGGTCGATCTTGCCCGCGTTGGCCTTGATGCCGAGCTCGCAGCCCTCGAGTCCGTGCACGCGCACGCTGCCCGCATTGGTCTGCACCGCCGCGTGCACGTCGCGCGGCACGTAGGCCACCGCGCGGCAGTCCCACCCGCCACTGAACCAGGTGTTGAACGCGGCGTGCGCGCCGAGCGCGACGCGGACGAGCCCGCCCACGGTGTCGATCTGGACGTCCACGTTGTCGGCCGTGCCGCGGGTGAGCTCCAGCCGCGGGCTCTGCCCGGGCTCGACGGGCACCAGCGACAGTGCACCAAACTCGGCCTCCAACTCCAGGACGGCGGGTTCATCGAATGGCAGCTCCCAGACGTTTTCGGTGTGCATGGTGTGGTGTCTGATCCTCCGTCGACCTAGAGCGAGCGCAGTCGACTGGCCGCCTCGGCGGCCGTCAGACTGCCCGAGGCGAGCTCGTCCAGGATGTGCTGCCGCCGGCCAGCCAGGTCGGGGTCGTCCTGGCGGACCTCGAAGCCCATCGCCTGGACAACTTCGTTGAGACGCGCCACAACGGTGGGGTATGAGATGCCGAGCTCTTCTTCGACGTCTTTGATCTTGCCGCGGCAGCGGATGAAGACCTCGACGAACTGGAGCTGCTCGCGCGTCAGGCGCGCGAGGCGGCCGAGGGTGAAATTGCCTTGCAACGCCGAGCCACAGGCGGGGCATTCGAGCCGGACGATGCGCAGATCGTCGCCGCACACGGGACAGCGAGTCAGCACCTGGTGCGCGGCGGCGTGGTCGCGGCCATTGAACTGGGTGGCCATACCCAGAATCTAAAGCTCTATTTGAAGATTTGTCAAGCGAAGCTTAATTTTCTCAATATATCTCTACAAGTTCCACTTCCAACGCCGGGCACTCGTACGCGCCGGGCAGCACCACGTACACCGTCCCGTCGCGCGAGCCAATCGCCTGCACGCGGACGATGCGCTCCTCGTCTGGTCGCGGGCGACACAAGGTGCAGGCGCACGGCTGGATGTGATGCTCGGCAGGCAGCTCGCGCACGCGATCGCCCACGTGCACCAGTCCATTGGCAACGTGCGCTTCTCGAAGGTTCAGGCGCAGTGGTGGCATCGTCTCGCGCCACTGCGCGTACAGGTGGGCCTGGGGCATGGGCCTGGCAGTAGTGTACGTCTGAGGCCGGTGTGGCGGCTCAGGCGGCGAGCTGCTCGACCGACTGGCCCTTGACTTCGGGACCGAGCCAGGCCACCACGCCTGCCGCGATGACCATCGCCCCGGCGATGACGATGAACACCGCCGGGACGCCCGAGTTGGCCAGCAAGGCACCGATGATGAACGCCGACAGCGCACTGCTCAGGCGGCTCCAGGCATACGTGAAACCCGCGCCTGTGGCCCGCGCACGCGTGGGAAAGATTTCGGCGCCGTAGGTGTGCAGACCGACGGAGAACACGTTGTTGCAGAAGGTCACCAGGGCCCCGGTCAGCAGCACCAGCGCAGCGGTCTGCGCGAAGCCGAAGCCAAGGCCAAAGATGGCGATCAGCAGCGCCACCACGACCACCAGCCACTTGCGTTCGACGCGGTCGAGCAGGAAGTAGGCCGCCACGCCGCCGACGGGCGCCAACAGCGCAATCAGGAACGTGTACTGCAGCGACGTGACCAGCGTGAAGCCCTTGGCCACCACCAGCGTCGTCGCCCATGCGGTGAACCCGTAGTAGCCGAACGTCTGGCAGAACTGGAAGATCGTCATCATGATCGTCCGCGTGCGGTAGGGCGGCTTCCAGATATCCGCGAACGGCAGCTTTTTCGAGACGACGACCGGTGTCGGCACCGCGGGCGGCAGCGGCCGCGCCGTTTCGCGCTCGATCTCGCGTTCGAAGTCGGCCACGATGGCTTCCGCTTCGGCGTGCCGCCCGCGCGATTCCAGCCAGCGCGGCGACTCGGGCAGGCTCGAGCGCAGGTACCAGAATAGCAGCGCCCCCAGCCCGCCGACGATCATCACCCAGCGCCAGCCTTCCCACAGGAAGTTGGTCGGGATCAACAAGAACGACACCAGGGCCACCGCGGGTGCACCGAGAAAGCCCGCGGTCTGGGCGACGGCGATGAAGCGGCCGCGGCTGTAGGGCGGTACCAGGTCGCTGATGTAGGTGTCGATGATCACCAGTTCCGCGCCGATCCCGACGCCGGCGACAAACCGCAACACCAGCAGCACCGACGCGTTCGGGCTGAAGGCCGTCAGCAGCGTGGCGATGCTGTAGATCAGCAGCGTGATGAGAAACGCCGCCCGACGGCCGACGACGTCGGCAAACATCGAAAAGCCCAGCACGCCGAAAAACATGCCGAAGAAGCCCGAGGCGACGAACCAGGGCAGCAGGTCACGGCTCAGAAAGTTGCTGGCGACCAGCGCCGCGCCGACGTAGCTGACCATAAACAGGTCGTAGAGGTCGAAGAACTCGCCCAGCGCCAGGCGTAGGACGAGGCCCCAGTGAAAGCGTGTGACCGGCAAGCGGTTGAGGCGAGCGGCGACCGTGTCGGTGGTGCCAGGGTCGCCAGTGGTGGCCTGTTCTGTGAGCAGCATGGTTGCGTACCCCCGCCGGCGGCCCCGCAGAAACCATGCCACTTGTCGCCACTACACGTGCTACGCAATGTTTCACGTGGTTCATGGCCACGCGGCCATGAGCAGGCTTTTACACGTCCAGGTTGCGCACGTACTTCGCGTGCGTCTGGATGAACTTCTTGCGCGGCGGCACCTGGTCACCCATGAGCATGTCGAAGACTTCGTCGGCCTGCGCCGCGTCGTCCATGTTGACCCGCAGCAGGGTGCGCGTCGCCGGGTTCATGGTCGTGTCCCACAACTGCTCTGGGTTCATCTCGCCCAGACCCTTGTAGCGCTGCACGTCCACGTCGCGGACGTTCTTGTGCTTCTCTTTGATTTCCGCCACGGCTTCGTCTCGCTGAGAGTCAGACTGCGCGTAGTAGATCTCCTTGCCGTGGCTGATCTTGAACAGCGGCGGCTGGGCGATATACAGGAAGCCGTCGGTGATGACCTGCCGCATTTGACGGAAGAAGAAGGTCAGCAACAGGGTGCGGATGTGCGCTCCGTCGACGTCGGCGTCGGTCATGATGATGATGCGGTGGTAGCGCAGTTTGCCGGGATCGAAGGTCTCGTTCGTACCAGCGCCCATCGCGGTGATGAGCGCGCGGATCTCCTCGAAGGCCAGGATCTTGTCCTCGCGCGCGCGCTCCACGTTGAGGATCTTGCCCTTGAGCGGCAGGATGGCCTGAAAGCGCCGGTCGCGGCCTTGCTTGGCGCTGCCACCGGCTGAGTCACCCTCGACCAGGAACAGCTCACAGTTGGTCGGGTCCTTCTCGGTGCAGTCAGCGAGCTTGCCGGGCAGGGTGAGACCCTCGAGGGCGCTCTTGCGGATGACCGCCTCACGCGCCTTGCGGGCCGCTTCGCGAGCGCGCGCCGCCGTCAGACATTTTTCGATGATGCGGCGGCCGTCCGTCGGATTTTCGGACAGGAACTGATCGAGGCCCGCATTGACGACTGTCTGCACGGCCGGCCCGACTTCGGCGTTGTTGAGCTTGTTCTTGGTTTGCGATTCGAACTGTGGATCCAGGACTTTGACGCTGATGACGGCCGTCAGGCCCTCGCGCACGTCGTCGCCGCTCAGGTTGGGATCCGAGTCCTTGAGCATGCCCACTTTGCGGGCGTAGTCGTTCAGACTGCGGGTCAGCGCCGAGCGAAAACCGCTCAGGTGGGTGCCGCCGTCGACGGTGTTGATGTTGTTGGCGAAGGTGTAGACGCTTTCGGCGAAGCTGTCGTTGTATTGCAGCGCGACTTCGATCGCGACGTCGCGCACCCGCCGGTCCACATAAAACGGGCGCGGATGCAGCGGCTCGCGGCTCAGGTTCAGGTGACGGACGAACGACACGATGCCACCTTCGAAATAGAAGGTCCATTCGCGCTCGTCACCCGGACCGGGCCGCTCGTCGATCAGCGTGATGCTCAGGCCCTTGGTCAGGTACGCCATCTCACGGAAGCGCTGGCTGAGCGTGTCGTAGCTGTAGTCGGTGCTGGTAAAGATCGACCGATCGGCCATGAAGGTGATCGTGGTGCCGTTGTGCTCGTCGGTGTCCGAGACCCGACGCACGGACTCGACCGGCACACCTTCGACGTACTCCTGCATGTACACGCCGCCGTCTTTGCGCACCTCGACGCGCATCCACTCGCTGAGCGCATTGACGACGCTGGCGCCAACGCCGTGCAGACCCGACGACACCTTGTAGCCGCCGCCGCCGAATTTGCCGCCCGCGTGGAGCACGGTCATGACCACCTCGAGCGCAGACTTCTGCATCTGCGGCTGCAGGTCGACCGGGATACCGCGACCGTTGTCCGCGACGGTGACCGAGCCATCGGCATGGATGGTCACCCGAATACGGTCGTTGTGACCGGCGAGCGCCTCGTCGACCGAGTTGTCGACAAGCTCGTAGACCATGTGGTGCAGGCCGTAGACATCGGTGTTGCCGATGTACATGCCCGGCCGACGCCGAACGGCTTTGAGGCCTTCGAGGACCTCGATGTTCGCGCCGGTATAGTCGCCGGTGGTCGCGAGGTCGTCGTAGCTCGCGTACTGGTCGTCGTCGTCGGGTTCCTGGAGGGGTTCGTCGTTGGGTAATGCCACAGTGGTTGATGCTCCGCTGGCGCCGCCTTGTTCGACGCCGTGTCGCGCTTTGACTAACTCGGTTGCACGGCGCCCGAAGCCGAAACGGGCTCGCTGCGCTGGATGTAGAAGACCATGCCCGCGGCGATAAGGCCGCTGGCGATGTAGGCATTGCCCAGAATGCCCAGAAGTACGCCGTAGGGCGCGGGTGCGTAGCTGGCCAGCAAATCCCAGACACGGCCCATGCCCGCCAGGATCAGCCACGTCAGCAGGATCAACGCGAGGCTCGGCCACAGGTGTCGGCGCACCACGCCGACGCTGCCCTGGATCGCCGCCAGGGGACCGGCACCCGCTACGAAAATGGCCGCCACGCTGAAAAACAGGTAGACGGTGGCGAAGAACACGCCGACGAACAGCAGCACGCTGCCCAACAGTGCCACTGGCGGCGACACGAGCGCGGTAAAGCCGATCAGCAGCACCACCGGCAGACCGAGCAGCACGCTGACCCCGAGTAGCACCGCCACCAGCCCGATCACGTCGAGCACACCGCGTGGCACGCGTCGCCCGGCCGCCAACGGACCGCCCGGCTCATTCTGGCTGGCGACGGCCAGGCCCCCGTAGAACCAGGCCCCCGCCAGCAAGCCGAGCGCCAGGCACGCGCCGAGCAGCACCACGCCATCGCCCCAGCCGTTGACGAAGGCGACGTCGTCGGACACTGTCGATAGCCACGGCAGGTTGGGCATGCCCAGTGGACTCCAGGCCAGTGCCTCGAAGCCGTTGACGTCGTCGCTGCGCGCGATCAACCACTGGCGGGCCTGATCAAGCTCGGGACCGCTGATGCTCTCAGCGTCAGGCACGGAGCGCGGGCCGTCGGTCATCTCCCGCGTCCACTCGGTGGCGCCGGTCACGATGGGACCGACCAGAGGCGAGTAGGACACGTGCGGACCGAGCCACAGAAAGACGTTGAGGAGCACGGGCAGCAGCAGAACCCAGGGTTGTCGATTGACTGCCGAGTAGCCCGCGGAAAGTGTCTCGATCACCCCGGTCGGCCGCGCCTCCCGGCGAGCCGTCAAGGGGTGGTGCACCGCATGATTGTACTGGAAACGCGACGTTCTCCAGTCGAGTTTCGGTGCCTCGGAGCCGCGGCTGGGCCCTCAGGCGGTGGCGTCGGCGTTGAGTCGCACGTAATCCAGGACGCACGCCCCCTGGCTGCGCTCGACCTCCCGTGTCACCTCGCCCAGGAACACGTCCTGGAGGGCCTCTGGGAGCGCGTTCAGGTGGTTGCGCAGGACCACGGCCCGCGCGAAATCGCCCAGGCTCTGCGTGTCCGCGAAGGTCTGCGGCGAGTCTTCTAACCAGGCTTCCACGTCGTTGAAGCCGGCGGCCGTGAGTCGCTCGCGGGTCTGGTCAGCCGAGTAGTAGAAGCGCCACAAGGGCTTGCCGTCGAGGTGCTCGCGGTACGCGGGCCCCGCGGCGACCGTATCCGTTGCGCGCATGAAGCCAGCCAGGTTCGAACCGCCGCCGAACTGCGAGACGAGCCGCCCGCCGGATTTGAGCACGCGGTGCAGAGCGGCGAACAGGCGAGCGTGGTCGTCGATCCAGTGGAAGGTGGCCGTCGAAAAGACGGCGTCGACCGGTGGCTGCTGCTCGCGTTCGAGAGCCTTGTCCAGGTCGAGCAGATCGGTCTGGACAAAGCTCACGCGGGGGCTGAAGCTCGCCAGACTGCCGCGCGCTTCGGTCAGCATGGCCGGCGAGAGGTCGGCGGCGATGACGCGACCTCGCGCTAGTCGCTCGAGCAGTTGAGCGGTGACTTTGCCCGAGCCGGCGCCGGCGTCCACGAGGACCTCATTGCCTTGCAATTGCAAACGATCGAGGACATTTGCGCCCCAGGCGGCGTGCGGTTGGGCGACGCGGTGGTAACGCTGCGCGTCCCAGTCAGTATTAGCAGTGGGCGAAGACGACATGTAGCGCTGCGTAGCGTGCACGAGACGGCCCGATATGTAAAGTCATGAAACAGTGACCCGCCGGTCACCTGAAACCGGCCGACTGCCCGGTTGTGGTGCGGCCGCAAGGTTTTAGACTGTCGCTCCGTGAGCCTCGACGTGCGGGCGATCACGCCCGATGAGCTGCCGGCCTGGGTCAACACCAATTTCGTGGCCTTTCACAACGACGGCTCGGTCGCCGACGCCGTCGCCTATCACACGGAGCGGCTGGCCGGTCAGGTCGACCGCTGTCTGGCCACCTTCGACGGCCCACACCTCGTGGGCACCTACGAGAGCTTTGCTACCGAGCTGACGCTGCCGGGCGGCGCGTGTCTGCCGACCAACGCCGTCACGGCCGTTGCCGTCCTGCCGACCCACCACCGTCGCGGTGCACTCACCCGCATGCTCACCCAGGACATGCGCGCCGCGCGCGAGCGCGGCGAGGCTGGCAGCATCCTGCTTGCCTCTGAGTACCCGATCTACGGTCGGTTCGGCTTCGGGCCGGCGACCACGGCCGCGGCGTACCGACTCGAGATCGCCTCCGCCCGGTTTACGGACGCGGCCTCCGGACGGATCGAACTGATCGAGCCCGAAGCGCTGCGCCAGATCGCTCCGGACATCTTCGAGACCATCCGCCACAGCGTGCCCGGGCAGATCTCGCGTCGGCCGTTCACCTGGGACACGCGCCTTGGGCTGCGGGCCAGGCCATGGCGCGGCGGGGAGCAGCGCCCGCGCTGTGCGCTGTACACGCACCCAACCGGCGAGCCCGAGGGTTATCTCGTCTACCGCGTCGACCGGCAGTGGGCCAACCGGCTGCCGAGCACCACGCTCCAGGTCGACGAGCTTGCGACGCTCACGCCCGCCGCCTACCTGGGGCTGTGGCGGTACATGGCCGAAGTCGACCTGATCTCGGACATCACCATTGCCGGTCGGCCCACCGACGAACCTCTGGCCTGGTTGCTGACGAACCCGCGCCGAGCTCTGCAGCAGACCGCGCGAAGCGACTTCCTGTGGCTCCGGGCGCTGGACACGCCGCGCCTGCTCGCGGGCCGCCGTTATGCCGCCGAAGATCGGCTGGTGCTGGACGTCGAGGATCCACTCGACCTGGCCGGCGGCCGCTTTGCACTGGAGGTCGGACCCTCAGGCGCTGACTGCCGACCGTCGACGGCGACGCCTGACCTGCGGCTCGGCATGCACGCGCTGGGCGCGATCTCGCTCGGCGGCGTCTCGCTGCACACGCTGCACGCGGCGGGCCGCATCGTCGAGGAGCGCAGCGGCAGCCTGGCGCGTGCAGAACGTATGTTCCATTCAGAGATCGCTCCGTGGTGCAGCACGTTCTTCTAGCGGCCTTGGGATTTACTTCGACGCTGCACACGCCCCGCTGATATACTGCCGCCCAGTTCGCCCGACGTCTCCACGCATGTGGGGCAGCTTCATCTCGCCTGTCGCTTTTCAATTTTTCAAAATGAGAAACGATCGGCACCTGATCAAGGTGGATACAACCTCGTCCCGTGCCCAAGCGTACCTTTCAGCCCAAACGCATCCCACGTAAGCGGGAGCACGGCTTCCTCAAACGCATGGCGACCGCGGCCGGTCGTGCGGTGCTCAAACGACGCCGCCTCCGCGGGCGCAAGCGCCTGACCGTCGTCTGAGTCCAAGCTCGGCGTGAGCGCCAACCTCTGCCACCGTGAAGCGCGAGCAACGGCTTCGGTCGCCTGCCGATTTCCGGCGTGTGCGCGAGGCGGCGCGGCGTGGCTGGGCGCACCCGTTGGTGGTGCTGTACGTGGTCGGCAACGACGAGGTGGGCTGCACGCGCGTGGGCATTACCGTGAGCGGTCGCGTGGGTAAGGCCGTCGTCCGCAACCGCGTGCGCCGTCGTCTGCGCGCAGCCCTCGACGCTCGCTTCGAGCAATTGCCCGCCCAGTCCGACGTGGTCGTCGCCGCCCGTCCGCCGAGCGCCGAGGCGGGCTGGTCGGAATTGTGCGCTGCGCTCGACACGCTGCTGGTGCGCGCCCGAGAGGCTGGCCGCCGATGAGCGCAACCGTCTGGCCCGCGGCGCACGTCTTAGCTCCGAGCCGCATGCCGCGCCGCCTGCTCCTGGGCCTCATCTGGGTCTATCAATCCACCATCGGGCCGACGCTGCCGCCGGCCTGCCGATTCGAGCCAACCTGCTCGCACTACGCCTACACCGCGATCGAACGTCACGGTGTGCTGCGCGGTACCTGGCTTGCCGCCAGGCGCCTGGCGCGCTGTCAACCCTGGGGTGGAAGTGGTTACGACCCCGTTCCGTAGATTGCGCGATACTCCTGGGCAACCTCGACCCAGCCGGCGCGCCCCCGGAGAGACTGACCAGTGAACGCCCTGCTCCCCCTGTGGAACACGCTCCTCGTGCACCCGATCATGTACGGGCTGCAGTTTGTGGCGACGCCCTTGCTCGCGATGGGGTTGCCACCCGGCGCCGCGGGAGCGCTGGCCATCGTCTTCTTCACCATCTTCTTGCGACTGCTCCTGGTTCCGCTCTCGCTGGTACAGATCCGCTCGCAGCGGGCCCAGATGGCCATTCAGCCCGAAATGAAGGCCATCCAGCGCAAGTTCAAGGGCGACCGCGAAGGCCTGGCCCGAGCGCAGATGGCCCTCTACAAGGAGCGCGGCATCAATCCGGCCGCGGGCTGTCTGCCGCTGATCATCCAGATGCCGATCCTGTTCGGCATGTACGCCGCCATGACCCAGTTGGCGACGACCGGCCTCACCCTCGACCAGGTCACGGCCAGCCAGATCTCGTCCGGGCAGGTGAGCTACGCCGCACAGCGGACGGTCCAGCCCTACCCGTACAACCAGTTCGTCCTCGCCCAGATCTACGTCCAGCCGACCGGGACGAGTCCTGTCACGATCTCAGTCGACCAGACGCAGTCTTCAGTTTCGTGGCAAGGCAACACCCTGCCGCTGTCCGCGGGTGCTGACCTGGTTTTGACGCCGGGCTCGGTGCCGTCGGGCGCCAACGCGAATCCGCCCAACAGCCAGGCCGACACGGCCAGCATCTTCTTCCGCAGCGGCGTGCCCGACGCCGACGGCATCACCATGGACCGCGACGTGCCGGTGCCGACCGATCAGCCGTACGTCGTCGAGATCTGGGTCAACGGCGCCTCGACCAATGTCGACGCCGCCCAGGCCGTGGTGACCTGGGACCCGTCGTTGATGAACGCGACGCAGGTGGTCACGCCTCCCATCAACCCGGCCACCGAGGCGTTCAAGAGTCCGTTCTTGTGGCTGCCGAGCCTCGGCCAGCCGGACGTGTTCCACATCCCCGGCGTGAGCTTTGCCATCCCGGGCTTTCTTCTGCTGCTCATGACCGTCAGCTCGTTCCTCAGCCAGCGCATGGCCACGATGCCCACCGAAGACCCCCAGCAGCAGGCCATGATGCGCTCGATGGCGTTCATGCCGCTGATGTATCTGTTTTTCTTCTTGAATACCCCCTCAGGCCTGGTGCTGTACTGGCTGACCAGCAACGTCTTTAGCATGTTCCAGCAGTACTTCACCGTCGGCTTTGGCCTGCTCGGGGGCGACCTGGAGCGGCTCACTGGCCGCGACTTCCAGCCGCCGTGGGCCACCTTGCGCCGCCCGCCACCAGCGCCCGTCGCGGCGCTGACGGGCGAGAGCGCCAATGGCCACGTCGACGGCTACGACAACGACGATCAAGACAGAACACCTACCCCCGGCGAGCGGCGCGCAGCCGGCGCTACACGTCGGCCGCGACCGGGCAGCCAGGGTAGAGGGAGGAAACGTGGCAAGCGTTGAAACTAGCGGCCCGACCGTAGACGACGCCATCGACGCGGCGCTCGAGAAGCTCGACCTCGACGAAGACCAGGTCGACCTCGAAATTCTT